>JBEKTN010000006.1:0-48982 GCA_049516015.1 Isosphaeraceae bacterium
ACAGTCCCGCCCATCGACTCAACGGCAAACGCTATCATGAACATTGGCTCCACAATCTCATGGCGTCCACCTCACTGATGGGCTTCAGAAACCGCCAACCTGCAATCCGGTAGAGTCAGCAACTCTACATACTCCTGCACCGGGCTGTTTCCCGTCCCCCAGTTCCAGAGCGGCTGTCGCCGCATTACAGAGCGTTGCATAAAGAAGGAAAGTTTTGCGGCCCTATAATGGGGCATGGAACCTGGTCGTTTCGAGCCAACTGGTTGGCGGGAGTGGCGGCGTTTGCGTGCCTGGCATCTGAAGCAATCCGGCTGGAACCAGCGTCAGATTGCCATCGCTCTCGATGCTGGCGAGGGAACCGTCAGCCGTTGGCTGGCTCGAGCTCGCCGCGATGGGCCCAAGGCGTTGCTAGCAGTAGCGGAAGGGGCCACCCACACTCTGGCTCCCAGAACCGGGGGGCGTCTCTTCCGTCGCGCGCGAAGCCTCCCCGCGAGCCGATCGAGCCCGACAATTCGCTCCTGGGAGCGAGGAACTGCCTGATCACTCCGCACATCGCCTGAAGGAGGTGACACTGTATATAAAGCAATTCTAATCAAGCGTTTACAGCGAAATGATTACAGCCTTTCCCCGAACTTCAGGGCCGGACGGCTCCGCCGTTGCCTGGCCAATGACCATGCAGCCGCTTCTGGAACGTCTCATCCCCGGCACCCAGTACGCTCGCCGGACGGACTGCGCCTTTGGACACCATTTTCACTCAAGTCGCGATCAGTATTAAGTTTGCGTACAGTGTCACCATTGTCAGGCAAAGGTACCTGGCCAAAGGCCCCCGGTTGGCCGCCAAGCCAGTAGAACTTGGCAAAATCCCCCGTCCGAGGTAATGTGAGGCAAAGGAGCATAACGAAATGACCATCCATTTACCTCCAGATATCGAAAGCTCGATTCAGGCCGCCGTCCATAGCGGACGATATGCTTCGTTGGACGACGCCATGGCCGAAGCCGCGTCCCTGCTGGTTCAGCGGCTGAGGCAGGAGCAAGCTCAGGCAAAGCCGCCAGCGGCAAGCCTGGCCGATCCAGCCCTGGCCGATAAGCCAATCTGGGAAGTGATCGAGGAAGAGAACCACTCGATCCCGCCGGAGGTATGGAACGCCCTGCCTACCGACCTTTCCGAGCAGCATGACCATTACATCTACGGCACGCCGAAGCAACCAGCCCAATGAGGCGGGTTTTCGCCGATTCCCTCCACTGGATCGCCCTTTCCCACCCAGGCGACCAATGGCACGCCGCCGCCCTGAAAGCCAGCCATGCCCTCCAGCGTGCCGAGATCGTGACGACGCAGGAAATGCTCGGCGAGCTTCTCACCGCCTTTCGCTGCAACCCGCAGCTACGCGGGATCGCCGCCCGCCGCGTTCATCAGATCACGGCCGACCCTCGCATCATCGTGATTCCTCAATCCGATCATTCCTTTCGAGCCGGATTCGCCCTCTATCAATCCCGCTCGGACAAGCAATACAGCCTGACAGACTGCATTTCCATGGAGACGATGCGGCAGCAGGGGGTCACCGAAATCCTAACGCATGACAATCATTTCACGCAGGAAGGCTTTACCATCCTACTTTGAGCGAGCTTTGCCGGCCACGGTCAGGGGCCCTCGGGGTTCGGGACCCGATGCCCCCGGTACTTCAGGAGCAGGGCCGCGTAAGACCGCCGGAGCATGAGACGGTCCCCAGCGGACCGCAGTTCGGCCAAGGCTTGTCGCTCTCGGTCCTTCAGCTCTCCTCGCTGATTCTTATCGAGTAGCCGTTGTATCCGGCGCTGCTTGACGGGCGCGAAGCGACTGCGCGAGATCCCCCACAATTCATCATCGCCGAGGTCCTCCATGCCCTCGAGTTCCGCCCGGTACTCGGCCGGGACTTTCTCCAGCGATGGCGTGGCGGCCCGGACGATGTCCACCAACGCCTTCTCCACGGGTTGATTCATCCCCTTGGCGGCGCGGCGGACTCGTCATAAACGTCCTCGGGCAATTCCAGGGTGAGGACGGGGTGGCTCATGATCGGCCCCTTCTCCCGTTACCGGCTGCTTCGCTTTCTTCGCTACGTACCAGCTCCGTCCCCCGATCATCGTCGGCCTCGGACGGCGCGTCAACCCGCCCGCTACGGGATGCAACGTCGCTCGGCCGGCCCGGTCGCGAAGCCGGCCGTCGGACCGGACGGACCGAACCGGGCGACGGAGGCAAAAAGGGCCCCACACACGTTCATGGGCTGGAGCGGGCCAGGGTCAATCCAGGAGGCTCACCGAGACTCTGATCTTTGATCCGGACCCCCAGCGGTCGACGCTCGCCTCGCATCCTTGATCGGGACCCCGTCGTCCCGCCGAGGGGGTGCCGGAAGGGACTGGGCCGGGGGTGCCCGACCTACCGGACGCACCGCGATCATTCTGAGCAAGAACGCTCGCACCTGGGATCTGGAGGGAGCCGGGCCGACTCGCGGTCGAGTACGATCGCCTCGTCTGTGACACCTCGGGGACCGGCACGCACGGGACGGCCGCACGACCGCCTCCTGGGTCGACCGCGGGCCGCTCAGCCAGTTCACGCCCAGCCACCCGGCCTCGTCTTTCAGATGGCCGGCCGGGCCCAACGCTCGTTCCTACTCGAGGCCGAATGATGCGACCGTGTCCAAGCACGCATGGGACTGATTCCCAGGGAGGCCCCTGCCAGGTAGAATCATGTCGACGTGGCCTGAGCGGGACAGGCGGCGCGGAGAAAAGCGAAAGATTGAGATCGAGAACCGGGATCGGGGAGGAGCCGGGCCGCGAAGCAGGATCGGCCCGAACGGCCAGCTCGCTTCGATACGTGACCGGCATGTGTTACGAAACGCTTGGTGAGTTTCATCGAAATCGGCTAGAGTTGCGATCATGAGCGAGTCTCGCCGCTATCAGAAAGCGCCGATCACCGAGGCGATCATCGATCTCCGGGTCGAGCCGGTGTCCAGGCTATTATGCGCTGACGCTCTAGAGTCCGTCGGGGACGGCGAGAAGGGCCTCTATCCCGATCGGAAGTCCCTCTTGATGGGAACGGGGTACCTGCAATGGGGAGAGCATGTCTCGGCGACGGCGTCGTCAAGCCCAGTCGGAACGAGGTATGCGAGCACGGATGGGAAGGTCATCTGGCAGGCGCGAACGGACGGTTTCACGATCAGCCGACTCGCGCCTTACGACCGCTGGGAATCCTTCCGGGATGAGGCCCGCAGGCTTTGGACAATCTATCGGGACCGAATGCAATCGCCGTCCGTCCAGCGTATCGCTGTTCGTTATATCAACCGATTCGACATCCCATGCGATCGGCTCAGGCTCAAGGATTACTTCCGGACTTATCCCGAGGTCTCGTCCGAGCTTCCCGATGAACTGGCCGGGTTGTTTCTCCATCTCAGGATTCCCCAGCGCGATTTACTCGGAGAAGTCTTGATCAATCAAGCCATCATTCCCCCGACAACCGAGAGCGTGCGTTCCGTGGTTCTTGATCTCGATTTGTATCGTGCGGAATCCATGCCGGCCGAAGAGGAGCCGCTCTGGAAACTTTTTGAAGATTTGCACATCCGCAAAAACCTACTGTTCGAGGCGTGCATCACCGATCGAGCACGGGAGTTGATCCAATGGGTGTGATCGAAACCGACTCGGGAATGTCGCCGTTTTCGTGGCCCAGCCATGACCCCTGGCGCGATCCGCCGAGGGGGTGCCGGAAGGGACTGGGCCGGGGGTGCCCGACCTACCGGACGCACCGCGATCATTCTGTGCAAAAACGCTCGCACCTGTAGCGGAAGGGGCCACCCACTATCTGGCGCCCCACTATCTGGCGCCCGGGAAACGTGGTTGGCCCCCAACGTCCCCATCTTGACGTTGGACCGGCCAGGCGGACCGGCCAGGCCACGCACCGACGACCGGTGAAATGGGGCAAATAGCCACCAAGGGAGCCTTGGGTGGGCAAGTCCTGGCCACACATCCGCATTTGGGACAGAGGTTGCTCGCTGGCAAGGGAACTCCCTTACCCCAGGCTCCCCGTCTAGCTCAGGCGAAGGTAATTGGCCAAAGGCTCCCCCTGGCCAAAGGCTCTTTGGGATTCGTTATAATCCGGACCTTCCGCGCCAAGAAAGTCTTGGGGGATGGTCATGGAATGGTACGAGGACGAGGTCCGGTGGCTGGAACGGACCCGGAACCTGGGGCTGGTCGATCCCCCTCCCGTCGCGTTCTACGGCAGCTCGTCAATCCGGCTCTGGGAAACTTTGCAGGAGGACTTCCCCGGGATCGGGGTGGTCAACCTCGGGTTCGGCGGGTCGACGCTCGCGGCCTGTGCCCACTTCTTCTCGCGCCTGGTCCCGCCTCATCGTCCTCGCTCGCTGCTCGTCTACGCGGGCGACAACGACCTGGGGGACGGCCGGTCCCCCGAGGACGTGCTCGCGTCCCTCCGCGACCTCCTCCGCCAGGCCGACGCGCTGCTCGGACGGATCCCACTTGCATTCCTCTCCATCAAGCCAAGTCCGTCCCGTCAGTACCTTGACGAGCACATCCAGCGGGCCAATGCACTCGCTCGCGACGAGCTCACCGTCCGCCCGGCGGGGCGATTTATCGACGTCTATCCGCGCATGCTCGACACCGACCGCCGGCCTCGGGGTGAACTCTATGCCGACGACGGGCTCCACCTCAGTCGCCTCGGTTACCGGGTCTGGGCCGAAACGATCATGGAACATTCTCAATTTCTTTTTTAAAATTACAATGAACATTTCATAAGCGTTCCCATTTACGTCGTATTCTTGTTCACCATGAACAGGGACTATCATCGCTGGCATAGCCCCATCCTCGGGCGCGACATGGAACTCCTGGTGTTCGGGCGGTCAGGGGCCCGGGTGCTGGCCTTTCCGCCCCGACTCGGTCGCTTCTTCGACTACGAGAACTGGGGGGTCGTCTACTCCCTGCGGAGACACATCGATGAGGGCTGGATCCAGCTCTTCTGCCTCGACAGTATCGACTCCGTGACTCTTTACGGCTGGTGGCGGCACCCGCGGGAGCGGATCGCCCATCACGAGTTGTACGAGCGGTACGTCCTGGACGAGGTCCTGAGCTTCAGCGGCTGGATCAACCCCTGTCACTTCGTGACCGCACTCGGCTGCAGCCTCGGGGCCTATCATGCGGCCGACATCGTCCTCAGACACCCCCATCGGTTCGGCAAGCTCGTTGCACTCAGCGGCCGCTACGACCTGACCCGCCCGGTCGACCAATTCGGTGACCTGTTCGACGGCTACTACGACGAGACCATCTACTTGCACACGCCTTGCCACTTCCTCCCGAACCTGCACGACGCCTGGCATCTCGACGCGATCCGACGCCTGCAAATCATCTTCGCCGTCGGCGAGGAAGACCCCTTCCGCGAGAGCAACCATCAGGTCAGCTCGACGCTCTGGGAGAAAGGGGCGTGGAACTCCCTTCACCTCTGGCAGGGCCGCGCCCATCGGGCCACCGACTGGCGGCAGATGGTCTCGTTGTACGTTTGACCTCGCGTGTGGTGGGCGCGGAAGGGGCCTCTCACTCTCTGGCACCAAGGGAACCTGGGTGGCCCCAAAGTCCCTGTGATTTGGGACGAATGTCCCTGGCTACCTGTCGCTCAGCTCTATCACTTTGTACAATACGATCTATGCTTCTGGAGCGCTGCGAGGAATTGCTCAAATGAATAATCCGGGCCTGATATTTCTCGGCTGCATTGTCGGATTCTTCGCCTGGTTCGTTGTGCACTGCCTGGCAAGGGGTTTATTCACCGTCGATCAGAACGAAAGGGCCGTGAAGACCAGCTTCGGCCGGGCCGAACGCGTGGGAACCGCTACCACGCTCGACGACCCCATCGCCAAATCTCTCAAGGACGAAGAACGCCAGCGATATTGTTATCCGCAGGTTCGCGTCATCCATCCGGGCGGCCCGTACTTCAAATGGCCTTGGGAAAAAGTCCACAAGGTCATCATCGCGACGCAGACGATGAACATGGCCTACGATCCCGAAACCCCCAGCGCCAACACCATGGGCACGGTCCTCGAAGCCGTCACAAAGGATCAGCTCAACACCGGCCTTAAAGGCCAGATTCGCTATCGGATCTCCGAACAAAACCTCTACGCTTATCTCTTCGGCGTCAATCAGCCGATCACGCACGTGATGGGATATTTCGTCTCCATCCTCCGCGAGCGCATCGCCAACTTCGAAGCACCGGCTTTCAAGCAATTTTCCGGGGCCGAGGCGAAACCAGAGGTCTCCACGGCCGCAATCGGGATCTCGATCAACGACCTGCGCAAAAATCTCAGCGACATCAACGACTACATGTCGCGCGAATGCGCATCGTCCGAAGCCCGCTACGGAATCACGCTCGACTCCTCTCTCATCACCGGCATCGATCCGCCGCCGGAAGTCGAGTCGGCGCTGGCGGCCATCAACACGGCGTACAACCAGGTCTCCTCCGACATTAGCCTCGCCCAGGCCTCCGCCGATCAGAAAATCGTTCAATCCAAACGCGCCGTCGAAATCGAAACCCTGAAGGCCCAGGCCGAAGTCGAGCCTCTTATGGCCATGGCCACGCAACTGGCCGAACTGAAGAAAAGCGGTCCGGACGTTCTGTCCACCTATTTGCGCAACGTCCGCCTCAAGCTCTTCAGCCAAACCCGCCGCGTCATCCGGGAGGCGAACCATGATTGAATTCGCCATCGCCGCCGTCTCGGCATTCTTCGGCCTGTCTGTTGGCGTGCCGATTGTTCTCGGTCTGGCTCGCGTGTTTGGTTTCTACACGATTGTCCTGGAACGACAGTGCAACGTTTACGTGCTATTCGGCAAGGTCATCGGTCAGTTGGATGAACCCGGATTGCATTTCCTGTTGCCGAGGCTCGGCCTGCGGTCGTTGATCGTCAACTTCTTGGGACGCTGTTACATCCTCGACATGCGGCTCGACCAAGCGTACCTCCGCAGCCAGCCAGTCAACTCCGAGGAAGGCGCGCCGATGGGCATCGGAATCTGGTACGAAATGTACATCAGCAATCCGGTTTCCTATCTCTTCAAGAACGCCGACCCGCGCGGCTCGCTGGCCGCCAACGTCGGCAACGCCACCGTCCGCTGCCTGAGCAACATGAAGTTGGCGGAGATGCTGGAGAATCGCCACGGCATGAGCCTGACCGTGCGCACCGAAGTCTCCCCGCAATCCGAGGAATGGGGCTACAAGCTCGGCTCCGTCTACATCCGCAAGGTTCATTTCCGCGACGCGGGCATGATGCAGCAGATCGAGGGAAAAGTGGTGAATCGGCTGCGCCAGGTCACCAGCGCCATCAAGCAGGACGGCGCCAACCAGGTGAGCATCATCACCAGCACCGCCGAACGCCAGGCCGCCATCGAATTCGCCAAAGCCGGCGCTCTGCGCCCCCAAATCGTCGGCGTAGCGCTACAGATAATCTCCCAGGATCCCGAAATCTCCAAAACGATGTTCGAGATCCTCGAAACCCAGAACATCATCGACGGCAAGGCGGAGATCACATTGGTCCCCCGCAACCAAAAGCTGCTCGGCGAGATCATTGCCGCCTGGAATGCACCGCCCCCCTCACCGCCGCAGGTTTAGGTGTCGGGCTTGGTTTTTGGTTGCCGGCTTGATCCGTGCCACGATCTGCTGGAGTTCAGCGGGGCATGATCATCTCGCATTGTTACCCGGCTGAGTGGTGGGCCGCCCGCTGACTGGAACCGGCTGGGCCGCGTTCGGAGGCGGATAAGGTGTCGGGAACCGATATCGGGCACATTGGTCGAAAAAAGCCGTTTTCGGCTCCTGACACGAATGGCACTCGGATTAGGATTAACGTCTTACGGATTAATGACTTACGTTCCACTCTGACAAGTATTAGAGTTAGAGCGTTATATATAAACAATATAGAATAAGACTAAGAAACGCAGGGTTTACCGTAAAGTGAAATAGAGATCATATTATTAATCATTGGCAGACGTGCCGGTGTTTTCGTCCGTAACACCTTAAGGCCCAGTGTGTTAGGCTTAACCGAGTGCCATTCGCTCCTGACACCTTTTCGATCTCCATCCTTCTTGGTTGCGGCTTCGCCGCGTCAGGAGGAAACCACCATGACCAAGACACTGTACGGAAAAGTCCACGGCAAGACCATCGAACTCGACGAAGACCTGGGCGTGGCCGAGGGCCAGGAGGTCGAGGTCCAGGTGAGGGTCATCAGTCCCAACAAGAGGCTGCCGGGGCCCCCACCAGGATGGGAGCCTCGTTCCAAAAGAACCGCTGCAGGCCTGTTGGCGGATTCGTGGACGGAAGAGGATGATCGCATCCTGGAAGAAATTCACGAGGAAAGATGGAGCGGCAAACGATGACCAAAATCATTCACGGCAAAGTGAACGGCAACACCATTGAATTCGACCAACACCTCGGCGTTCCTGATGGACAGGAGATCGAGGTCCAGATCAAGGTGATTTCGCCAACAGGGAAGTGGGGCGAAGGCATCCTGCGCGCCGCGGGAGCTTTGGCGGACGATCCCTATTGGGATGCCATCATGGAGGAGGTTCACCAGGCCCGCAAGATCGAACGCCGGCCCCAAATGGAGGGTGACCATGCACGTCAGCCACGCAGGCAATAGCGAGGTGTCAATCCTGAACCGCACCCTGCGGCCGAATGCGCCCACGTTTTCGCCTGAAGCCGCACAGGATATTCTGGCGCTGGATTTCGACCAGGCCGACAAGGAGCGCATGCGGCAGTTGTCGGACAAGGCTCGGGCGGGAACACTGACCGCCGAAGAAGACGCCGAAGCCGGCAAATACGAGCTGGTCGGCCACCTGCTGAACATCATGCAGTCTAAGGCTCGCCGATCACTTAAGAGCCATCATGACGAAGGTGGGAAGAACAAGCGGCAGGCGCATTGAGCACGATGGAACTCTCGCTGCAAGAACTGGTATGGCAGCGGGCCGGCCATCGTTGCGAATACCGCCGCGTTCCGCAGGAACGCGACCGGCTCCCCTTCGAGATCGATCACATCATCGCGGAAAGTCATGAAGGGCCGACAAAAGCCAGCAAGCTTTGCTTGTGCTGCTTCGCTTGCAATCCCGGAGTTGTTGCCCCCGACTCTTGGGGGAGGGAAAAAGGGACGTGACTGATATCGACCGTTACAGAGGGGAAGGAGCCTCGGGGACATGCATGTAAACGCTTGATGCAAGCGACTTAGGGGTTAAGAAAGCGCTATTCAGTGATGTCCCTTTTCCCCTCCTCTTTTTCCCTCCTCAGTGATGACCCCTTTCCCCTCCCCCTCATTTGTCATCCCCCATCCGGCATCCGCCATCCGCCATTTGTCATCCGCCATCCGCCATTTGTCATCTGTCATCCGCCATTTGTCATCCGCCATTTGTCATCTGCCATTTCTCCTTCCCCATTCCTCGTTCCGAATTCCGCATTCCGCATTTTCTAGCGGAAGGGGCCACCCACTTTCTGGCACCCGGGAAATGTGGGTGGCCCCCTTCGCCTCCCATTGTAGATTGATCATCTCGCGTTGTTACCCGGCTGAGTAGTGGGCCGCCCGCTGACTGGGACCGGCTGGGCCGCGTTCGGAGGCAAGAGAGGCGGCTGGCCAATTGCTCGATAGAGGCGGAATTGAGCGCGGTTGTAGGCCATGACAGAATTCAGATAATCGGTCCGGGCCTGCGCCAGGGCCTGGATCGGCTGGAGCACCTCGAGAGGCCGGGTCGCAGCGGGCAGACCGGCCCCGCGCCGGATGTTGAGCATGTTCAGCCGTAGCGACTCCAACCCCTTGGTCACGGCCGGCGCTGCCTGCGCCATGCGACGCGATGCGGCGAGCCGGCTCTTGTATGCCGTCGTGACGTCCGCGGCGACTTGGTTCTCGACCTTGATGAGCCTCAAGGCCGCGGCCCGATTCTCCGCCAGGTTGCGCCGCGCGATCGCAACATCCGTGAAGCCCAGGTTCTGAACCTCCCAGTAGAGGCTGACGGTCGCGTCGCCGCGCGAGCCGAAATTCCCAAAGAAGCTGTTCTGACCTCCTCCGAATCCGCCGCCGGCGTAACTGAAAGCCAGGCTGGGGACCAGGGGGCGGAGACGAGCCTGCTTCAGCCGGAGCAGAGTGGCCTGGACCAGTTCTTGCGCCGAGGCCAACTCGGGACGTTGACGCAGCCCCTGGACGATCATCTCATCGAGAGGGGTCTCGTCGGGGAGGAGCCGAAAGACCGCCTCGGCCGGTTCCACCGGAGCAAGGACCTGGTTGGGATTGAGCACCAGCAGGTTGACCAGATTGGCCGAGGCCACTTCCAGTTGCCCGACCGCGTCCTCGATGTTGCCGCGCCGGTGGTCGAGCTCGGTCACGGTCCGCTGATGGTCCGCCTCCAGGCCCGCACCGCTGCGTGCGTAGGAAGCGGTGATCTCCGCGAGTGTACGAGCGTTGGCCGCGGCCTCGCGCTCGATGGCGAGGAACCCGCTGGCCAGCAGAAGGTCGAAATAGGCCTCGGAAGCGGCGAGCACCGCGTTGTTCGTGGCCGCCTGCACATCGGCCTGGTTGGCGGCCACGATGCGGCTGGCGGCCTTCGGCTCGAAAATGGCGTCGGAAAACCGCAGGACCGAGGACAGTCCGGTCAGGGGAGGATAGCCGCTCCCTGGCGGGGCGGCGGCGTAACTGTTAGCCGACGCGGCCAGGCCGCCCAGAAATAATGAGCTGCGGCTTGTCGTGATGACCTGACCGGTGATCGATTGAACCTTGCCGTCGAGGCGATACCAGGTGGGGCCGAGGAACAGGGAAGGAAGCCAGAGCGCCCGGGCTGCCTGCAGGTCGGCGATGGCCCGCCACACCTGCTGGCGGGCGATGGCGATGTCGAGGTCGCGTGCCCCCACCAATCGCAATGCCCCCGCCAGGTCGATTGGCACCAGGACCTGACCGGGGATCAGTTGCATCCCGAGCGTCGCATCACCCCTCGGGAGGGAAGCCTCGGCTTCCCGCAGGGTTGTGGACGGAGCGGAAACGGCCGACTGTGTCGGCAAGGAGCGTCGCGAAGAGGTGTCATCGGGCAACGGGAGCGGGAGGGCAGCATCCCCTGATTGCGGTGTCCTTGCGTCACCGAGACGCGGCAACACGAACGCCGGAGCTTCGCGATTCGGGACCTGCGCCAGCGCCTGGCCTGCGCCGATGTCCATCAGGATGCAAACGACGATGGCCTGGCAAATGGGCGTCGATCCGGTCGTCCTCGGGATACTCCAGGGCATTCAGGGACCCTCCGTGGTCGTAGCTGGGCCGTCTCGACATCCGATGTAGCTTAGAGCGGTTTTCAGATGCATTGCATGCGCCGCGGCTTTCACCCCCCCTACCCCCCCTTCGCAAGGGGGGGAAAGTCGGCGGCGTCTGGTCTTTTTTCCCCCCTTGCGAAGGGGGGACACAGGGGGGTTCTTCGAGTGCCTTTGCGTTGCGCCAGGTTCGGCATCCAGGCGATTGAAAATCGCTCTGAGCGTTCCACCTCGCAAACTTGGCCCTCCTCCCCCTCATCTTCGGGAATGGCCAGCCCAATCCTTCAATAAGTAAGCCTTATACGCAGCCGACAGGATCAGCCTGATCGGCAGAATCGTCATGGTTTTACCTTTGCCGTCTCCGCCTCGATCACCGCGACGGATTGTCCGTCCGCGAGCGACGAGGCGTAAGCCTTGACAATCGCCTCGGCGCCTTGAAGACCGGAGAGGATCTCCGCCCGCGTTCCGTCGTCCAGTCCCACGACGACCGGCTTCCGGACAGCCCGGCCGTCTGTTACCGCGACACAATAGGTTTTGGAATCCTGGCGGACCAGGGCGGAGGTGGGGACGGACAGAGCGTCGGCATGCTCCTCGACGATGACGGTGGCATAGGCGTAGAGGCCCGGGCGGAGCGTCCCTTTGGGGTTGGGGACGTCGATCTCGGTGTGCAGCGTCCGGTTCTTGACGTCGAGCGTCCAGGAGGTCCGCGTGACCTTTCCCTCGAAGTCCCGGCCCGAGAGTGCCTGGAGGCGGACCAGGACGCGGTCGCCGGCCTCGACCTCCGTGGCATACATCTCGGGCACGCTCACGGTGATTCGCACCAAATCATCGCGGGCCACGATGAACAGGGGCTGGCCCTGTGTGCCGGGCTCGGTGAGGTCGCCCACATGGACGTTGCGCCGCGTGATCACGCCGTCGTAGGGGGCGACGATCGTGGCGTAGTCCAGCAGTGCCCGTGCGCGCCGGGCGTCGGACCGGGCGACCTTGATGGTCGCCGCGGCGACCGTCACGTCGGAGCGGGCCTTGTCGAGCATGGCCTGGACCTGCCGGACGGCCGCCTCGGCGGTCTTCACCTGGGCATAAACCTCCTCGCGCGACGACTCCGACGATCTGAGCTTGCTGCGGGTCTCGTCCAGCAGGCTCCCGGTCAGCGCCCGTTCCTTGTGGAGTTGCTCGACGCGCTTGAACTCGGACTGCCAGCGGGCGAGGTCGGCGTCGGCCCTCTTGGTGCCGGCCTGGACCTCGGTCAGCTTGGCCTGGGCGCTGGCGAGGTTGGCCTGGGCCACCTCCTCGGATGCCTTTGCCTGGGCGAGCTTGGCCTCGGTCTCCTCGACCGTGGCCATTTTCTGTTCAACCTCGGCGTCGAGTTCTGGGACGCTCAGGACGGCGAGCACCTGACCCTTGACCACCTTGGCCCCGATGTCCACGTTCCATTTCTGCACGTAGCCCGAGACCTTGGCGTAGATCGGGGTCACCTCGTACGCTTCGATCTGCCCGGGTTCTTCGGTGGACCGGCGGATCGTGGCCCGCCCGGGCTTCACGACTTCGACGCGGGTGATGGGCGATCCGGTCGTGTGGTCGGCCTTGACCGCCGCGGCCTGGCCGCAGCCAGCGGTTGTCGTCGCGAGGGCGACGAGTGCCGCGAGGCCGATGGGATTTCGGGGGATCGACTGCCGCATGGTTTGACTCCGCAGCAAGGGTGCCGCCACAGAAGCGGCAGCCGAGGGTGGCTCGCAGCTCACGACCGCCGTTCGGGTCCCGTAGAATTTGACGATTCGGCGGATTGGTGCGTGAGGGTCAGTTCGTGACCCTTTGGCTCCCCGTTGCTTGGGGCACCGGCATGCGCGGCAGCGGCCCAGAGCTCTGGGTCGTAAAGGGAGCTCTCGGGATCGGCGGGGTCGACCGACGCTGACCGGCGTCCCGCGCCGCCCTGGATGATTGCGAAGACGGTGGGAAGCACGACCAGGGTCGCCAGGGTCGCCGCGGTGAGGCCGCCGATGACAGCCCGCCCCAGAGGCGCGGTCTGCTCGCCCCCTTCGCTCCAGCCAAGGGCCATGGGGAGCATACCGGCTGTCATGGCACAGCTCGTCATCAGGATCGGCCGGAGGCGGCCCTGAGCCCCTGCCACAGCCGCCGGAGCCGACTCCGCCCCTTGTTCACGGCGGTGTCGCTCGGCGAAGGTGACCAGCAGGATGGCGTTGGCCACTGCGACGCCGATGGACATGATCGCCCCCATGAACGACTGGATGTTTACCGTGGTCCTGGTCAACCAGAGCGCGACGACGACCCCAGCCACCACCGCGGGCGTGGTCGACATCACAACCAGCCCCAGGCGGATGGACTGGAAGTTTGCCGTCAAGAGCAGCATGATGACGACGATGGCCATCCCCAGCCCGATGGTAAGCCCCCGCAGGATCTCATTCATCGGGGCGATCTGGCCGCGGACTTCGACGGTCGCCCCCTTGGGAGGCTCGCCCGCCCTGGCGATCGCACGGTCGACGTGGCCCGCGACCCGCCCCAGATCCTCGCCCGCGATGTTCGCGGTCAGGCTCACGACACGCTTCATGTTGTAGCGGTCGTACTCGCCGGGCATGGTCCCCGGGCTGACTTTGGCCACGTCGCGGAGCAGTAACGGGTCGCCGCCAGCCTTCTGAATCGGGATGGTCTCGACCTCGGTGATCGAGTTCATGATTTGGTAGGGGATCTCCACCTGCACCTGGTAGCCAATGCCGGTCTTGGGGTCGGGCCAGTAGTTCGGAACGACGAACCTGCTCGACGACGTGGCCGCCACCAGCGAGCGGGCAATCTCGGAGACCGAGACACCACTCAGGCCAGCCTTCGCACGGTCGACCTGGACGCTCACGGTCGGGTAGTCAAGCGCCTGGACGAATTGGAGGTCGCAAAGCGACGGAACCTTGATCAGCTCCGCACGGACTTTGTCGGCGTACGCCCAGTTCTCCGCGAGGTTGGGGCCGTTCACCGTGAACTCCACGGGGGTCGGCGAGCCGAAACTCATGACCTCGCTGACGATGTCGGCCGGTTCGAACGAGAACCGCACCTCGGGCATCTTCTCGGCGAGGATGGTGCGGAGCCGCTCCTTGAGGCTTTCGACCGCGACGGTCGTCCCCTCCTTGAGGGCGACCCGGAGCACCATTTCCTCCGGCCCGCCCGTCCACTGGAAAATGGCGTTGATCGGGTAGCTCGACGGGATGAGCCCGATGTAGCCGATGGAGATCTCCACGTCGTCCGCCCCCACATCGCTCCGGATCGTCTTGAGCACGTCGAGCGCCAGCTTCTCGGTCTCCTCGATCCGCGTTCCGGTGGGCGCGCGCATCCGGAGCTGAAACCGCCCCGAGTCCACCTTGGGGAAGATCTCCAGACCCAGGCTTCGTCCGACGCCGATGACGACGACCGCGGCCAACGCTAGATAGGCCGGCAGGACCACCCACCGCCAGCGTACGACAAGAGAGAGAGCCCGGCCGTAGGCGTCGATCGTCCTCTCGAATAGGGTTCGCCGACCTCTTCCGTCGGGCAGGGGATGGTTGCGGAGGAGCCAGGTCGAGAGCACCGGCACGAACGTGCTCGACAGCAGGTAGGAAGAGACCATCGCGAACCCGACCGCAAGCGACAGCGGGACGAACAATGCCTGCGCCGCCCCCTGCATGAAGAACGACGGTAGGAACACCGCGAGGACGCAAAGCATCGCCAGGAGCCGCGGGACCGCCGTGTCCAGGTTCCCCTGACGCACGGCCGAGGCGATCGAGCGGGTCCCTTCCATCTTGTGGTGGATGTTCTCGATCTCGACGGTCGCCTCGTCGACCAGGATGCCAATGGCCAGCGCCAGGCCGCCGAGGGTCATCAGGTTTATGGTCTGGCCCGTGAGCCACAGGGCCACCAGCGCCCCGCAGATCGCGAACGGGATGTTGAGGACCACGACGATGACGCTCCGCCAGTCGCGGAGGAAGACCAGCACCATGAGTCCGGTCAGGACCGCGCCGAGGACGCCCTCGGTCGCCAGGCTCCACACCGCGTTGGTGACGGTGGGGGACTGGTCGAACTCGAAGCTGACCTTGATGTCGTCAGGGAGGACCGCCTGCATCTTCGGCAGGGCTTCCTTGACGTTTCGGACGACCGAAAAGGCGGAGGCGTCGGCCCGCTTGGTCACGAGAATGTAGACGGCTCGGCGACCATTGACCAGCGCGTAACCGGCGGGAATGTCTGAGGCGTCCTGCACGGTGGCCACGTCGCGGATGTAGACAGAGGGGTTCGCGCCGACACGGATGGGGATGGTCTCCAGCTCCTTGACGTCGCGGACCAGCGAGTTGATCGGCACGATCGGCATCATCTTGCCGATGCGGACATTGCCTGAAGGGCTGATCGTATTGCCGTTGGTCAGGGCCGTGATCAGTTCATCGGGCGAGATGGAATACGATCGCAGCCGCTCGGGGTCGGCCCGGACGACCACCGTGCGCTGGTTGCCGCCGAACGGCGGCGGCGCCGATACGCCCGGCAGACCGGCGAACATCGGCCGGACCTTGAAGAGCGCCTGGTCCTGGATCTCGCCGATCGACTTGGTCTCGCTCGACAGTACAAGGTAGCCGACGGGGACGCTGCCGGCGTCGAATCGAGTGACAAACGGCGAAACCGTCCCCGGGGGCATAAAAGCGCGGGCACGGGTGACGTAGCCGATCGTCTCCGCCATCGCCTGGGCCATGTCAGTGCCGGGCTGGAAGAACAGCTTCATCACCGCCATGCCCTGGACGTTTCGGCTCTCGACGTGGTGGATGCCGGAGATATAGAGAAAGTGGTACTCGTAATAATTGGTTAACAGCCCCTCCATCTGCGCCGGGTCCATGCCGCCGTAGGGCTGGGCGACGTAGACAACGGGCAGGTTCAGATTGGGAAAGATGTCGATCGACATCCGGTACACCGCCAGGAGGCTTCCCAGTGCGACGGCGACGACAAGCACCATTACGGTGAACGGCCGCCGCATGGCAAAGACGATCGGGTTCATGGGCTCGGTCCGTCCGGGCAATAGAGTGAGGAGGTCTCCCGTTCCGGCTTCTCGGTGATGGTCCCTCGGCTCAGAGCGGCCACTTGGCCTTGGGGTCGAAGTTCATGATGCGCGAGGCGGGTTCGGTCGGGGTCTGAGGCCGCAGGTATGGCTTGCTAGCCGCCGTGTGGCATGAGTAGCAGACGGTGAGACTCTCCTTGTAAACCCTGTCGAAAGCGGCCTTGTCCTTGCCGTCGATCGTGCCTTTTAATTGGGTGAGCTGGCTGTTCTCGAAGGCTTCGAGGATGTTCCCCAGGTTGATGTCGCGACCCTGATGATCTTTGCGGATCGGGATGCGACGGACGGCCCAGCGGAGGTGCGACTTGGTCTCGCCGAGGTAGAAGTCCGCGAGCGGCCAGTTCTCGGCCCGGCCGGCGAACCACAGGTTCGTAAAGTGATCGCCGAC
Organism: Isosphaeraceae bacterium; assembly: GCA_049516015.1. GTDB lineage: Bacteria > Planctomycetota > Planctomycetia > Isosphaerales > Isosphaeraceae > Aquisphaera. The sequence continues at coordinate 16,750 of JBEKTN010000006.1, forward strand.
GTCCGCCATCATGTGCGACTGGGAGGGGAGCAGATCCTCGAGAGCCTTGACGCGAGCGGCCAGGTTCTCCGGCGGCGTTTGCGACGATGCGGCGGGCGAAGTTTGCTCGCAGCCGCTCAAGACTGTCACGAGGACGAAAGAAAACACGGCCAACGTCACGCGAGCCCGGATCATGTTCGCAATTCTCCTCGTTTACGATCGGGGTTTGGGCTCGCGCCGATTCCCCGTGGCTGGGTCGGACCGGATTGACGGTTGGGGCGGTTTGTCGTGAAGGACCTCGGAAACGAGCTCCCGCAGTTTCGCCTTGGCCTCTTCCAGGGCGGCCTCCCCCTCGGGGGTGGCCCGGTAGTATTTCCGCTGCTTGCCGGCCACGACTTCAGTGTGCACGGACAGGTAGCCGGCTTCTTCGAGCTGGTGGAGCATCGGGTAAAGCGTCCCCGCCCCGACGTCGTAACCGTGGCGCCCAAGCTCCTCCATCATCTCCACCCCGAAGATAGGCTCCTTCATGGCGTGGTAAAGCACGTGCATCCGCACGAACCCGCCGAAGAACATCTTGGTCAGCAACTCGCTCACGGCTTTCGGACTCCGATATTGACTCCCAATATTAACCCAACGAGAATGATCAAGCAAGTCGAAGCCCTGGCTTCGTCGCCGACCGCTCAAGAGAAGACGGGGGCTGACCTCGTAGGAGCGCGTTTGTACTATGCATAACGCTTGAACCCCTGTCACGGAGGGTAAAGTCTCATGGACAGCTTCCTCATCGTCGTGCTCGCCGCGGCACTGATTGCTCCGGGAGCGGGTCCGGCCGGGCCGTCCGTCCAGCTCGTGACCTTCGATGACCTCCAGCGTCGCTTCGGCGAGCCACATCTCCGTCTCCTGGACGCCCGGCCCCGGGGCGAGTACGACAAGGGCCACGTCCCGGGTGCCGTCTGGGTTGATGCCAAGGCTGTCGAGAGGATGGCTGCCAAGCCGGGGGCGCTGACCGACCGCGCCGCTTGGGAGGCGTGGATCGCGCCGCTGGGGATCGGCCCCGACACCGAGGTGTTGGTCTACGACGCCAATCGTCAGCTCGACGCCGCCAGGCTCTGGTGGTTACTTCGCTACCTGGGAGTCGGGCAGGTCGGCCTGATCGACGGCGGGTTCCCCCTCTGGGAGAAGCAGGAGAGGCCCGTGACGGCCGAGACCCGGAAGGTCGAGCCCTGCAAGTTCGAGGTCCGCTTCCGCACCGACCGGCTCGCCACCAGGGATGAGGTCCTCGGGGCTCTGAAGCAAGGCAAGGTACGTGTGATCGACGCGCGCAGCCAGGCGGAGCATACCGGCGTCGAGAAGCGCGCGAAGCGTGGAGGCCGCGTTCCCACGTCCTGCCACCTGGAGTGGGCTCAGTTAGTCGACGCGGACGGACGGTTCCTTGACGAGGCCGGCCTACGCGCCAAGCTCGCGAAGGCCGGCGTGAAGCCGGGCGAGCCGGTCATCACCCATTGCCAGGGCGGCGGTCGGGCCTCGGTCGACGCTTTTGTCTTTGAGCGGCTTGGCTTCCCTACGCGCAACTATTACCTGGGCTGGTCCGACTGGGGCAACGCCGAGGACACACCGGTGGAGACGGGGCCGGCCACCAAGCCTGGGCCGCACTGAGCGGACCCGATGGACAACATGCGGTGGGTCTCGTCAGGGCGACTTGAGTCAATGCCCCCCCACCGCCAGACCGATGGCCGCACCGGCGAGGAGCAGCCACGCCGAGTTGAGACGACAGCGCGCGAGGAGGACGCCGCTGGCGACAGCCAACCCGGCTGTCGTGCCATCGATGATCGCCGCCCGGCCGAGTTCCCAGGTGACGGCGGCCAGCAGCGCCAGCGACGCGACGTTGACCCCGTCGAGGAAGGTGCCCGCCGTCCGGGAGCGGCGGACGCGCGGCAGCAACTGTCCGATGAGCGCCACGAAGATGAAGGACGGCAGGAAAATGCCCACGGTCGCCACGACCGCGCCGGGGACGCCTGCAAGGATGTAACCAATGAACGTCGCCGTGGTGAAGACTGGCCCGGGGGTCATCTGGCCGACGGCGACGGCGTCCAGGAGTTGCCCCTCGGTCAGCCAGCCCCATCGGACCACAAGGTCCGCCCTGAGGAACGCCAGGAGAACGTAACCGCTGCCGAATAAGACCGAGCCGACCTTGAGGAAGAACAGGAACAAAGCCCCCAGGCCGACCGGAACGGTGGCTGCTGCCCCTGCGACAAGACCGTGCGGGGCCACGGCCAGTGGCGTGGCTACCCAGTGACCTTCCGACCGGCCGGGCCGGTCACGCAGGGACTGGGCGACGGCCATTCCCAGGCCGGTCCCGATCAGGATCACGAGCACATCGATCCCGATTAGGCAGAGGAACAGAGCCAGTGCCGCAGCGGCGACCAGTCGCTTCGTCTTGAGCGTTTTCCGCCCCAGGCGCCACAGCGCCTGGGCGACGACCGTGATGATGACGGGCTTGAGACCGTACAGCACCCCCAACGCCGAAGGCAGGGTGCCGAACCGAACGTAGGCCCAGGCCAGCGCCGTGACCATCAGGGTCGCCGGCAGGATGAAGCAGAGCCCGGCGACCAGCAGGCCGGCCCAGCGGGCGCGGTGCCAGCCGATGAAAATCGCGGCCTCTGTCGAACTCGGGCCGGGGATGAGACTCGTGGCCCCGAGAAGGTCGAGGAACTCAGCGTGGGTGAGCCAGCCGCGGCGGCGGACAACCTCATCCTCCATCAAGGCGATATGGGCGGCCGGGCCGCCGAAGGCCGTGATGCCCAGCTTCAGGAACAGCCGCACCAATTCACCCAGGCGTTTCCACTGTCCGCCCGCAGGCGGGGTGGCGAGTTCGACGACAGTTTGGTCAGCCATCGCCGCCCTCCGTGCCCTTGATCATCAAGGCGTCCAGGCTGGAGCGTCCCGCACCGGCGATGAGCCGAATGAGCAAGGAGGCGGCCGGGGCCTGGGTGGCAAGAATCGATCGGCGAAGGATCATCGGTCATCTCCCTCTCAAGCGAGTGGACATCGGGCGCGAGAGCCAGCATCGTCAACGCCGGCCATTCGCCTTGCGGTGGGGGTGAGTTCCACGATATTATCGCAGATCGATATCGGAGTCAAAGATTAAGATGGTGTCGGTCATCCGCACCGCAAGCTCGACCGGCGATCCGTGAGGGAGACAACCGGGATGACAAGCCGGCGCAATACCAGACTTGTTGCGGCAGGGGCCTGGATGATGGCCTGGTCGGCCCGCGGCGCCCGTACCGCTCCGAATTGAGTTCGGCGAAAAGGATCGGAAAGCAGGTACCAGGGCGAAGCCAACCCGATGAGCCTTCCGCCCACCCCAGTCACTCATGGCCGCCCCCGGAGTCCGTATGGCCGAATCCTCCTCCAGCTTGGGACTTCCCGAACTGCCGCACCTGGGAACCTTCGCCCAGGCCGCGGAGTTGGGGAGTTTCACCGCCGCAGCCGTGGAGCTGGGGGTCTCTCAAGCGGCCGTGAGCCAGCGGATCGCCGCGCTGGAACGTCAGCTCAAGGTCTTGCTCTTCCAGCGGCGGGCAGGGAAGGTCCACCTCACCGAACGGGGAAGTCGTTTGTATGACTACGCCCGGCAGATCCTCCGGTTGCACGAGGAGGCCCGCGAGGCCCTGAGCGGGTTGCACCAGCCCGTCTCGGGCGATCTGCCGATCGCGGCGAGTTCCGTCCCCGGAGAATGTCTCCTCCCGGCCCTGCTCTCGGCATTTCGCGAGAAGTTCCCTCTCGTGCACGTCCGGGCCACGGTGGGGGACAGCCGCTCCGCACTCAAGGAAGTGGAGAAAGGGGAGGCGATGCTCGCTTTTCTCGGCGAGAAAGCGAAAGCGCCTCACCTGGAGTGCCGCCTCCTGGGCACCGACAGCCTGGTGCTCGTCGTCCCACGCGAGCATCGCTGGGCTGGCCGGCGAGTTCCCCTGGAAGACCTCGCCCAGGAGCCGCTCATCCTTCGGGAGCAGGGATCGGGATCGCGGTCGGCCGTAGTCGCGAGCCTGGAGCGAGGCGGGGTCGCCTTGCACGAGTTGAACGTCGCCCTCGAACTGGGCAGCAACGCGGCCATCAAGGATGCCGTCCGGCGTGGCCTGGGCATCGCGTTCCTCTCGCGGATGACCGTCCGGAGGGAACTCGATTCCCGAGAGATGGAAACGGCCGAGGTCGAGGGGCTCGAACTGACGCGAGAGTTCTACCTGGCCTACGACCGTCGCCGGCCGCTTCCCCCGGCCGCGAACGCATTTCTGCACTTCCTCGAAGCCCATCCCTCGCTGCTCGATGTGCGCTGAAGGGCCTGGCTCATAAGGGCAACTTATGGACCAGCCGGCCGGTATCAGCGGAATCGCCGTTGCTTCGCCCGCCTCCCTTACCAAGCATGGTTAGTAGCGTGATCGCCGCGGCAATTGCACGGGCTTTACATGGACGTCACAAGTCATTATATAACTAACACATTTCATTGGGTCGGCGGCTTTTAATTGACGGCCGCCCCACGCATGTCAGTCGCAATTCTCTCAGGTGTACGCACATGGACCGCAAGGCACATTGGGAGGGGGTCTACGCCGCCAAGGGCGAGAGCGAGGTGAGCTGGTTCCAGCAGGAGCCGGCCCTCTCCCTGGAACTCATACGAGCGGTCTGCCCCGCACCCGGCCGAGTGATCGACGTCGGCGGCGGGGCGTCTGTGCTCGTCGATAGGCTCCTGGACTCGGGGTTTGAGCACGTCGCTGTGCTTGATCTATCCCGATCGGCGTTGGACAACGCCAGGGCCCGGCTTGGCGAGCGTGTCGACGCCGTCCGGTGGATTGAGGCCGATGTGACCATGGCGGAGGACTTGGGCGAATTCGACGTGTGGCACGACCGGGCGGTGTTCCACTTTCTGACCGATCCTGGCGACCGGCGGCGGTATGTCCAGTTGGCAAGGCGCTCCCTTCCGCCCGGCGGCCATCTCATCATCGCGACCTTTGCCAGGGAGGGTCCCCAAAAGTGCAGCGGGCTCGACGTCTGCCGCTACGACGCACGGTCCTTGGCCGCCGAACTCGGCGACGCCTTCTCGCTGGTAGGGGAGAGGACGGACACTCACGTCACGCCGTGGGGCTCAACGCAGGCGTTCTTCTACGGGGTCTTCCGGCGGCAGCCCGCCTGAACCTTCCTCCAGCGCCGGTTCTTCACGGTGAGGCAATGAATCGAATCCTTGCCCTGGCTTATGGCCTGTTGAGTTATCTTGTCTTCCTGGCCTCGTTCCTCTACGCGATCGGCTTCGTCGGGAACCTCCTCGTCCCGAAGTCGATCGACTCGGGAGTGAGCGGGCCCCCCGCCATCGCATTCGCCGTCCCGCACAGCGTCATGGCCCGGCAGTGGTTCAAGAGATGGTGGACGCAAATCATCCCGCTCGCGGTCGAGCGGAGCACCTACGTGCTCGTGAGTAGCCTCCTCCTGGGCCTCCTCTTCTGGCGTTGGCGGCCGCTCCCGCCGGTCATCTGGCACCTCACAAACCCGGTTGGTCGCTGGTTCATCCATGCCGTCTTCTGGGCTGGCTGGGCTATCGTGCTCGTGTCCACGTTTTTGATTGACCACTTCGACCTGTTCGGGCTCCGTCAGGTCTACCTCTTTGCTTCCAGGCGTCCATACAACCCGGTTGGCTTTAGGGTTCCAGGCTTCTATCGCTATGTGCGTCACCCCATCATGCTGGGCTTCCTCCTCGCGTTCTGGGCGGCACCGACGATGACCGCCGGGCACCTGCTATTTGCCGGGGCGACAACCGCCTACATCCTCATCGCCCTCCAACTCGAAGAGCGGGATTTGGTAAGCTTCCACGGCGAGCAGTACTGGGCCTATCGAAAGCAGGCCGGCATGCTCCTTCCGCTTTCGAAACCTCGACGTTAATAGTGGCACAACCGCACGGGTCCCGCAAACAGTCTCGGTCAGGTTGGTCTCCGGCTCAGCGTTGTTCTTTGGCCATTTGCTACGGGATGTCCGTCTTCAGCGTGCGAGGTTCTCTTCCGCGCATGCGGCCATCACCGATGCCGTGGTGAAAAGTTTATACTCAGGTCCTGTCAAAACCGAGGAGAACTCGAGCTCATCCCAGCACTTCCGACCGCAACTGGCTTGTTGGCATCATACAAGCGGTGGCCACGAGAAGGATGAGGCCGAGAAGCGCTTTCAACGTATGTTTGTCCACGAGCGGAAGGAGCGATGCTCCGGCGACGACACCGATAGTGGAGCCGGCACCCATGAGCAGGGAGAGCAGGAGCACCCGGTTCGGGATGTGTCCAAGCCGACGGTAGATGAAGGCTCCTGCCGCCACGGTCGGAATCGAGGCAATGAGGCTGACCGTCCCGGCTACCGTAACCGGCACGGCGAAGAGGTACATGAGGGCCGGGATTCGCATCTCGCCACCGGCCACGCCGAGGGCGCCGCTGGCGGCGGCGATGAGGAACCCGACTAGCCCGGCGAGCGTCCAGCGAAGCCATCCCGTCGGCTCGATCAGTTTATGCTCGGCCTGTGCCAATCCCTCGACGATCATCCAGGCACCTACGGCGAGCAGATAGAGGCAGACCACCCCCTTGAGAAGCGGAGTCGAGAGCCGGTGAGCCTGTTTTGCTCCGATGATCGCTCCGACGATGGACGCAACGGCCATGACCGCCCCCAGCGTCAAATCGTCGGCGGTGAGGCGTTGCTGCCCCCAGCGACGGGCAACGCTCAACACGACGACGAAGAGGCCGATGACCGTGTTGGCTCCGGCCGCCTCTTTGACCGGAAGCCGGAGGACATGCAGGAGGACCGGGATGCGGAACTCACCGCCGCCGACGCCGATCAAGCCCGCCGCCGCACCGATGACGATGCCGGACAGAAAGCCGAGTGTGCCGCTTCGGCCAAGCGATGGCTCTACCGCATGGACGCTATCTATCTCACCATGGTTTGGCTCGACTGCCATTCCTGAAGGACTCCCTATGTCGTGTGGATCTGAACCATGACGGCTCTCGGTCTTGCCTGTCTGATCGCCGTTCCCCATGCAACCGGCTTGTTTCTTACCTGGATGAAGGTCAAGATGAACGATGATAGGCAAGTGGACGCCAATCTACCAACGGTAGGAGGGACCAAATGAGTCTTCGCATCTTGCTTATAGATTGGTGTCTTATCTCGCTGTTCTGGACGGTCATCCCCGCCTTGGCCCAAGAGCACCACGAGGGACATTCCGCGGCCGAACTGAACAAGCAATTCCAGAACCCCAATCTCGATATCAGTCGGTTTGTTGATCGATTTGAAACGGACTCGCGTGAAATCTTCGCTCAGCGGAGGAAGATTGTCGAGGCGGTCAGCCTGCAACCAGGGCAGAGCGTGGCCGACATCGGCGCGGGGACGGGCCTCTTCTCCTGGATGTTCGCGGAAAAAGTCGGGCCGAAGGGCACGGTCTACGCCGTGGAGATTGCGCCGGCATTCCTCAAGTACTTGGGAGAACAGGCCCACAAGCGAGGCTTGGAGAAGGTGGTAAAACCTGTCCGGAGCACGCAAGACACGACGAACCTGGCTCCCGGTTCGATTGACGTGGCCTTCGTCTGTGCCACCTACCACCATTTCGAGCACCCGGGAAAGGTGCTGGCCTCGATCCATCGTTCGCTCCGTCCGGGTGGGCGGCTTGTCGTCATTGACTTCGATCTCCGCGAGGACAGCAGCGCGTTTGTGCGCGAGCGAGCTCGCGCCCCGAAGGAAGTTTACTTCCGGGAGATCGAGGCCGCGGGCTTCGTGCCGATCGATGCGAAGCCTCCGCTGGACTTGAAGGAGAACTTTTTCGCGGCCTTTGCATATCCCCGCAGAAAGGTATAGCAAGTTCGCAATCGGGTAACCAGCACGACAAGGAAGGCGCTCATGCGGCGACTCCTTTACGCCGTCAACGCCTTCACGACTTCCGGGGAAGGCGACCCAGCCGCCGCCATGCAGGACGTACCTCGTAGTCCTTCAAGGGTCGGAATCACCTCACGCACGGCCGAGCAATCGACCAGGCACAGCCCTTGATCCAAGAGTTCGACCGTGCATCGGTCCATGGTTCGGTTGTAGATGTTGGTCCCGAGACGGCGGGAACCGAGTACATCCCGATCAGTCAAGCGTTGAAGCTGGTTGGAGACGGCCTGCGGGATCATGGCGACGGCCGGCGCCAGATCACCGACGGATAGCTCGCCCGCCCGGACAAGGGCATGCAGGAGCCGTAGCCGGGTATCGTTGGCCAGCGCCTTGAAGACGCTCATCAAGTCCCCGCCTGTAGCGGCGTGATGAGCGGACGCTGGCCAACGTCGGGCTTGGGCGGGCAGCAGGCGGGTTCGGGCTGGGATTGCTTGGCCATTGGTCGAACCTCCTCCGGGATACTACACAGATTCGTGGAATAGTGGAAGAGCCGACGCATCAAATTTGAGTACGGCCCGAATGAGATGGAAACCGGGCCGCTTGACCGGACCGGGCGGCGGGAGTATATTCGGTTATGCGGATGAAGAAGCAGACTGCCGAACCTCTGGTTCTTTCAATTGAACTTTTCAAAGCGTTCGCTGATCCGGTGCGTCTGCGGCTTCTGAACCTGCTGGCAGGCGGTGAAGTCTGCGTCTGCCATCTGCACGAGGCCCTCGACCTGCCGCAATCCACGGTATCCCGTCATCTGGCGTATCTCAGGAAACGGGGATTGGTAGTCGGACGCAGGGAAGGGCTTTGGGTGCATTACCGGCTGGCGAAACCGGCGGGTGAGCTGCATCGGACCCTGATCGGTTGCCTCGGGGCGTGCTCCAAGGAAATCGATGCCTTGAAGCAAGACCGGCAAAAGCTCAATCACGGCTCTTGCTGCGGAGACTGAGGCAGAATTTTTTCTTGACCCAATATATCCGTTTAGGCGGATGCGATACGGAGGGTATCGATGATGGAAGGCAATGAAATCAAGGCGGCGGTCAAGGAGCGGTATGGCAAGGTCGCCAAGGGCGAAGCAACTTGCGGTTCACTCTGCGGCTGCACCGACAACGCCGAGGGGTTGGCCATCACGTTCGGTTATTCCGCCGCCGAGCTGGCGACGCTGCCCGAGGGGGCGAATCTCGGACTGTCCTGCGGCAATCCGCAGGCGGTGGCGGCGATGCAGCCGGGCGAAACCGTGCTCGATCTCGGCAGCGGGGCGGGCTTCGACTGTTTCCTGGCCGCTGGCAAGGTCGGTCCGACCGGCCGGGTGATCGGCGTCGATATGACCGATGCCATGCTGGAAAAGGCCCGTGCCAACGCGGCGAAAACCGGCCTGAGCAACGTTGAGTTCCGCAAGGGCGAAATCGAATCCCTGCCGGTCGACGACGATTCGATTGATGTAGTGATCAGCAATTGCGTGCTGAATCTTGTGCCCGACAAGGATCGGGCATTCCGCGAGATTCATCGGGTTTTGAAGTCAGGCGGACGGCTGGCCGTGTCAGACATGGCATGGGAAATCGAGCCTGCGGCGTCGGTCCGCAAGAGCATGGAAGCGTTGGTGGGCTGCATCGGCGGGGCGTCAGTGCTCGATGACTACGTGTCACGGCTGAAGCGGTCGGGCTTCGCCCGCGTCGATATCGAGAAACACCCGGAAGCAGCCCGTAAGATGGTCGAGGTTTCGGGGGCGGTGCCGCCGCCGGGCATCGAGTATCTGTTGAGCGTCAATATCACGGCCACTAAATGAGGAGCATCTTACGTCATGCACCTTTCGATTATCACGGCCCTGGCTTTGGCGGCTGGCCCTGGATCGGCCAGCGACGTGGGGCCGCTGGTGCGGGCACTCTGGCTGGTCCAGCGGTACGGTACGGCTGATGCCGCCGATCCCGCGAACGATCAGCGGGTCAAGGGAGCGTGGTTCAAGGCTTTGGGCAAGGATGGGGAACTTACACTGTCAGAACTGGATGGATTTATGGAACCTGAGACATTCAAGAAGCTGGCCGGGCCGGATGACCGGATCAGCCCGGACGAAATTCGCAAGGCGGTGGAAACCGCCGTGCCAGAGAGCCGACACCGGCTGCTGCCTAAGGTCAGACAGCATGCTGATTTGCTCACGACATCCTACGACATGATCGGTGAAACGGACCGGCTGGCCGGTCAGAAGCTGGTGGATTGGATCGCCAAAAACTACCGGCCGGGAAACCCCCTCGATGTCGTTGTTGTCTGCACGGGCAATTCCCGGCGGAGCATCCTCGGGGCGACGATGGGCAACATTGCCGCCGCCTATTACGGTATGCCGGAGGTCCGCTTTCACAGTGGCGGCACGGCCCCGACGGCGTTCAATGCCCGCACGGTGAACACGCTCAAGGAAATAGGGGTTGAGGTCGGGCCGACCGGCAAGGAAGCGGTGAGGGGTGAGCCGAATACCGCGAATCCGGTGTATCGCGTCCGCTGGGGATCGCCCGGCGAAACGGGCGAACCATCGCTGGAAGCGACGGAGTTTTCCAAGCATTACGGCGATCCCACGAATCCTCAGCAAGGCTTTGCCGCCCTGATGGTCTGCGGCGAGGCCGATGCCGCTTGCCCGTTCGTAAAGGGAGCGGCCCTGCGGGTGTCGATGCCGTATCTCGATCCCAAGATTTACGATGGCGGGGCTTACGAAGCGGCCAAATACGCCGAACGGCGGGACGACATGGGGCGACTGATGCTGGCGGTGATGATGCAGGCCCGCCAGCGTATCGCATCGGCGGGCACGGCGGCGGAAAGGACACGTTGACGGTATGGATAGAGCATTGCCAAAACGCCTCTCCTGCCTGGACCGCTATTTGACGCTCTGGATCGTTCTCGCCATGCTGGCGGGCGTCGGCCTGGGCTACTTTTGCCCGTCCGTCGCTCGCGGCATCACGCGGCTGTCGGTTGGCACCACCTCAATTCCGATTGCAGTCGGGCTGATCTTGATGATGTACCCGCCGCTGGCCAAGGTGAAATACGAAGAGCTGGGCCAAGTCTTCCGCAACACGCGGATACTGGCGTTGTCGCTCGTCCAGAATTGGGTGATCGGGCCGCTGCTGATGTTTGGCTTGGCCCTTACGTTCCTCGCGGATCGGCCGGAATACGCCATCGGCCTCATCATGATCGGCCTGGCCAGGTGCATCGCCATGGTGATCGTCTGGAACGAGCTGGCAAAGGGCGATACCGAATACGCGGCCGGTCTGGTCGCGTTCAACTCGGTCTTTCAGGTGCTCTTCTACTCGGTCTATGCATGGCTGTTTATCAAGGTGTTGCCACCGCTGCTTGGTGTCCAGTTTGGGGATGTGAACCTGTCGCGGATCACCATCGGGGCGATTGCTCAGAGTGTGCTGATTTATCTGGGTATTCCCTTCTTTGCTGGGATGCTGACGCGGTTCGTGCTGCTCAAGGCCAAGGGCAGGGAATGGTATGAGAAGCGACTTGTCCCTGCCATCAGCCCAATCACGCTGGTTTCGCTGCTCTTCACTATCGTTGTGATGTTCTCGCTCAAGGGCGAAGTCATCGTGCGTATCCCCCTGGACGTGTTGCGGATTGCGATTCCGCTGCTGATCTACTTTGTGGTGATGTTCCTCGTCTCGTTCTTCATGGGCTATCGGCTGGGGGCCGATTACGCGAAGACGGTGACGCTAGCCTTCACGGCGGCAAGCAACAATTTCGAGCTGGCGATAGCCGTGGCGGTCGCGGTATTCGGCATCGATTCCGGGGCGGCGTTCGCCGCCGTCATCGGTCCGCTGGTGGAAGTGCCGGTGCTCATCGGCCTGGTCAACGTCGCGTTTTACTTTCAGCGGCGGTATTTTGCCACGGCATTGCCACGAGTGGTCGATGTCGGGGCTGTCTAGAACTTTAGAGTCGATGTCGTGCAACCGTTACTCTAGAGGAAATTCGGCCATGACCACCAACGATCATCCAGAGTGCTACGGCACTCTATTCCCCAGTTTGCTGCGTCTCCCAGAGGATCGACCCGCCTCGGGCACAGTCTTTACGGGGACCGATAAGGTTCGGGAGTCGTTGTCTCGACTGTCGGAGCGACTGTCGCTATCCTCAGCCCGAACGATGGGCTCAAAAGCGACTCCTGTCACCTTATCTCCGCCGCCCTGAAGACGCCTGGCCTGGCTGATAGTCCTTCAGGAAAGGATTTCCCCGGCGGCGATCCGGCCGACCTCTTGCCCGTCGATCACGACCGGCACCTCGTCGCCCGGGTGATACACTCTCGAAGCCTGATATCGACCCCCGGCAACCGGACTGGAGTACGTCTCGATCACACCGTCAACCAGGTTGACGATCCAGTACCGCGGAACTCCGCCCCGCGCGTAGGCGGCCAGCTTCTCACCCCGGTCCGTGGGCAGGCTCGAATCGGCGACCTCCACGATCAGGCCGATCTCGTGGGGACCAGGGTGGCGGCCCTTGTAGTCCTTCCGGGAGCCTCTCGCAAGCGCGATGTCGGGTTCGGGTTCATCGAAATCAGGGATGCGGACGGGGTCCTGAATCATGACCCGCCAGCCTGGTAACGCCAGCGCCAGCAGGGCATCGCGCATCTCCTCGACGGCGATCACGTGAGGAGGCTTCTTGGTCATTTTCCGCACCAGGTAGCCATCGATCAGCTCAACCCGGGGGTCATCCAGGATCGCGGCCTCCGCGAGCCGCTCGTACTCGTCCACGGTGATACGATACAGATCGAGACCGGGCCGCGGAGACACGAGGGTTGATTCGATGAGAGTCGCCATGGCTCTTTCGATCCCAGCGTTGGAATGTCTGGCTCCTCGATTTCGGGTCGTCCCAACGCCTCTCAGTCTACTTTGAACGACTGTCCCTGGATAGTTGTGATCCCTCCCTCGAAGGCAGCGGTCGCCTGACCGCCAGGGTCGCGTGGCCGCGCAGGCACCCGAATGCCTGGTCTCTGACCGAGAATTGCCTCTTATCGTGACCGCTTACTCTTCCTCTTCTGAGCGAGCTTGGGTCGTTTCGCTCGCGTCGCGGAATGGGGCGTCTGCCACGATCGCGTCCGTGGCGATTGGGCTCCCTTGAACATCGCGTAATGCCGTTTCAGGCGCTCCACGTAGGCGGGGTCCTGAGTGATCATCCACTCGAAGAGATCAAGGAACTCAGCCGCGTACTCCGACTGGGGGCAAAGCGGATCCAGGAATGCGCCGGAGGCCGTCGCCCCAAGGCCTTCCAGGTCACTCTCGTCGGTCAACCACTCGGGCGCGTCCCAACCGAAACTGATGGTCGCCCAGATCTTTCTCGGAGTCGACTCCTCGATCACCGTGAGCATCACGCGGCGGCAGTCGCAGTCCTCTTCTTCGCAGTACAACTCGAGAAATGCGTAATTGCCCCGTGGAACCACGTCATCCTTCAGGAAGCGCATTGTGCGCGTCTCTCGCGGGCCCAGATCCGGGAATCGCATCGTGAACGGGATCATCGCCGAGGCCTCCTTTCCATGCGCCAAGCTCGACACTGCATCAAACAGTAATGCGTGAATGTCTTTCCGTTGCGGATCGAGCGTGCGATCGGGTATACCTTATCATGATCAAGGCGACGTGACGAATCAAGGCGACGTGACGACCGAGGAACCTCGAGGACGGGCGGGGGTAACGGCCGATGAGATGGTTGATCGACGGGCATCTGGATCTGGCCTGGAATGCGCTTGCGTGGGGACGCGACATCACGCTCGACCTGGACCGGTTGAACCGGGATGAGATGGGAATGACCGATCACCCATCGCGAGGAAGGGTGACGACGACGCTGCCGGAGATGCAGCGGCGGGGATCGCGGTTTGTCAGGCGACGTTCTTGGCCCGGGCCAAGCCGGAAATCCGCCGGCCGGAGGGGCATGCCCGGACCAGCCTCGACTTCGCCAACCAGGAGATTGCCTCGGCCACGGCGCGCGGACGATTGGCGTACTATGAGTTGTTGGAGCGGAGAGGCTTGTTGCGGATGATCCGGACCAGTTCCGATTTCGACACCCACTGGGAGCGCTTCACGACTGACAATCAAGACGAACTGATTGGCTACATCCTGGCGATGGAAGGGGCCGATCCCATCGTCGAGCCGAGCCAGGCCGTCGAGTGGTGGAATCTCGGGCTGCGCTTCGTGAACCTGGCTCATTATGGCAAGAGCCAGTACGCGGTCGGCACCGGCGACGACGGACCGCTCACGCGGGAGGGGGTGCAACTGCTCAAGGAATTCGGGCAACTGGGAATGATCCTCGACGCGACCCATCTGTCCGACACGAGTTTTTATCAGGCTCTGGACATCTTTCATGGCCTGGTGCTGGCCAGCCACAACAACTGCCGGGCGCTGGTACCTGACGGGCGCCAGTTCAGCGACGAGCAGATTCGCATGCTGATCGACCGCGACGCCGTGATCGGATCGGCGCTCGATGCCTGGATGCTCGTCCCGGGCTGGGTCCGGGGTCAGACATCGCGTGAGGTCGTGGGCCTGGAGGCGGTGGCCGATCAAATCGACCACGTCTGCCAGCTTGCCGGCAGCCACCGGCATGCCGCGATCGGCAGCGATCTGGACGGCGGTTTCGGCACCGAGCAGAGCCCGTCGGTATGGATCGGATCTCGGACCTTCACGACCTGGGCGAGATCCTGGCACGGCATGGCCATGCCGACAGCGCGATCGACGACATCTTCCACGGCAACTGGCTGCGGTTTTTTCGCAAGAATCTGCCGTCGTGAGCTAACTACTCTGGCGAGAGCCCCAAGAACCCGGGATCGAACTTCGTGATTCTGGGAGCGCGACGCCGAGGGTTCAACCTGCACCGGAGCGAGGTTTGTGGACGAGATCAGATCGGAGCCGGACGACTGGTGCGAGCAGGCCCGGCAGCTAATCGAGGCGGGAGGGCGTGGCGAGGGCGAGTTCCTGGCGCGGCTGCTCGGACATATCGACGCGGGCATCCGGCTGCGGCGTCCCCTGGATCAACGGCCGCCTGCTGCCGAGTCCGAGGGCTGCCGGCGGGCTATCCTGCGGAGCTTGATGAGATTGCGGCAGGCCGTGGGTCAAGTTCTCGATGGTCGCGAGCTCGGCACTGGCGACCGCCAGGTCCTTGCCGGGCGGGTGAAGGAATGGCTGTCGCAGTCTCGGATCACGCTCCGCAATCTCTTGACCGACCATACGCTCGACCCGCTGGGCCGCGCCCTGGCGGTGGAGGGTCTGCGGGCCGATCTGGAATGGCTGAGCGTGCTCGTTGCCCGGCTGGATTGTGATCCGCCCGTGAGCCGCACGGCCTCGCTGGAGGTGGAGCTTGAGCGGGTTCACAACGGGCTGACTCTCCTGGCCGAGCCGCGACGTCGACCGGACGCGGAAGGTGAGTGCCTGCTGGCCCGTTGTGAGCGGATGCGGGGTGTGCTCCTGGAACGAAGAATCCGGACCGAGCTGGGCCGCTCCACCGTGGGCGCAACTCCAGAGCAGCTGCTGACTTTGCGGCTGGAGCACTCGCGGCTTCAGGCACGAGTGTCAGCGCTCGAACCGACGAGCGGCGGCGATGAACACCCCCTGTGGCTGGGTAGCGATCCCGCGGAATGGGCCGACGCACTTTCCATTCGCCGGATCGAGCTGGCCGACCATGCCGCAGCCCAGCTTCGTGAGCTGGGCCTCGCCGAGGCGCGCCGGCCCTGCGAGCGAGCCGCCCAGCATACCCGGGACGAGATCAGCGAGATGATCGCATTCCTCGAGGACTTGCCTCTGCGCAGAGCCGTGAGCTGGCTGGAGCTGGCGCGGCAAGACCTCGCGCAGCTCACCATCATCCTCCGCGGGCTGGCGGTCACCCCGCGATCGCAGTCCACGCCCGAGAGCCTGGCGCAGGCCGAATCGATCGATCTGAATCGCGAGAACGTGCTTCAGGAAGAAGCCGACCAAAACCAGGCGCGAGAACGGATTGGCCGCCAGGTTCGCGAGCTCGAGCGATTGCAGCGAACGGTGCGGGGCGAGTGGCAAGAAAAGCTGCTGGCGCTACGGCTCCAGAACCTGCTGGGGCCGCGGCTCGTCAAGACCATCGAGACCGCGGTGCTCTGGCTGATCCTCCTGCTCGTCGGCCTGATCGTGACCGAGGGTATCCTCGATCGCGCCCATTGGCTGTCCGACACCCACCGCGCCTGGCTTGCCTGGGCCGACCTGGCGACCTGCTCGGCCCTGCTCGCGGAGTTTGCACTCCGCCTGGCCCTGGCTCCCCGCAAGGGGCTCTACTTCCTTCGACATTTCGTGATCGATTTCCTGGCTTCGCTGCCGTTTGGATTCCTCTCGTACCAGCTTGCCTCCGAGCAGGTGGAGACAGGGTTGACGCACGCCGCCGAGGCTTTATGGCTGCTCAGGTTCTTGCGGCTGAGCCGGCTCGTGCAGATCTTGCGGTTCATACGCCTCGCGCTGCCGGTCGTACGCATCGCGCGGCTGGGATTGTTCTTCCTTCGACTCAGCGATCGCCTGGTCCGCAAGTACGCGCGGCTGCTCAACCGCAACATCGTGTTGTTCGAGCCCTACCAGGCCCAGCGCCCGGAATCGAGCGATCGTCACCGCCTGGCCGCCCTGCGTGGCGAGCAGGAACATGCCGCTGCCGCAGTTGCAGCCCGCATCGACGCGGTCGATCGCCAGCAGCTCGCCGCGCGCACCCTGGCCGACCTGGACATCCGGATCGAGGCGCTTCCCGCCGAGGCCTTCGACGGCTCGGGCGAGGAGTCCGAAGCTCGAGAGGGTCGCGAGGTGCCCGTCGAGGTGCTGGTGGACCGCTTGATCCAGCTCAGTCCCGAACGGCTCATCGACCAGATGGGAATCGGGTTCGTCACCTCGGTCGATCGTTATCTCAGGCTCCTGGACGCACCGCTCTTGAGGCGTCTGCGGGTGATTCGAAACCTGGTCGCCTATCGCCAGAAGAGCCCGGCCGAGGCCGTCACCCTGGCTGCCAATTATCTGGGCCATCTCGTCCAGCGGTTCCTCGATGTCGTTTATTTCCTGGCCGACTTGCAGGGAACGCTATCGCCAGCGGTTTTCCTCGACCGCCTGGGGGCGACGATCGTGAGCGCGACCCGCACCCCGGCCAAGCGGCTGCTCTGGTTGGGATCCGCCTTCCTCGTGCTCTTCCTGGTGGTCAATTCGTTGTCCGTGTTCCGGCCATTCCGTGGCTTCGTGGTCAGGCTCCAGAACCTGCTCGGCTGGCCGGTGATCGTCCTGGGCGTGATCTGCCTGGGCTTCTGGCTGCTCGGGTCCTGGTTCCGCAAGATCGCCAACCAGTCGGCCGACTATAGCGAGCGGGTCGTCGAGGCTCAGTTCGCGGCCCAGACCAAGAACCTCAAATCCCTGCGCCGCGATCACGACGCCCAGTTCCTGGCCGAGCGGGTCATCGACCCGGAGTTGCTGCTCCGATCATCCGACAACCTGATGCCGGAGATCTATCGCCGCGACGACCAGTCCGGGCCCTCTCCGTCCGGAAAGCTTCTGCTCGAGAACCGCGAGCTGATCTTCCTGAGAAACATCCGCCTGCTCTACCAGGATTACCTGGACGGCTCGCCGTTTCACCGCAGTGACACGAAAGCCTCGGTGCAGTTGCTGGGCAACCTGGCGCTCACCAACCTGCGGCGAAGCCACCTGGGCCACCTGCTCCGCGAGGGGCGGGTTCTGGACCGGCTCGACCTGAACCGCGCCGGGCGACTGCTTGGTGGTCCCTATCTCTGGTTCAATTACATCACCCGGCTGATCGTCCAGGAAACGGCGATCCTGCTCCTGGACTACAACCGGCACGCGATTCCGCTCGACCGTCTGGCCTGCTCTGCACCCGAATCGCGGCAGGCCTTTGCGAACTGGCTGGCCAGGCGGCTCGGGATAGAGCCTGAGGAAGTGCTGCTGCCAGAGCCCGTGTCAACGGCGAGCACCTGCGAGGCTGCAGGCACCAAGGCCAACGTCGAACCCCGGCGGCCGGAAGCCAGCGAGTTCCTCGAGACGGTGGAGTTCACCGCGATCGATTTCCTGGCCGATGACCCCCAGCGCGACGCCGCGATCCAGGCCCGGTTCGGTCCTCAGGTCGCCGAGCTGGTGCGCCGGGATCGCCAGCAGAACGTCCGCCGTGCATTCCGCAGCTTCCCGCTCCACGAGCTTCCCCTGGCGCAGCGGACCATCAATCCCTACGCATTCTACGAGACCTGCCTGTCCCGTGGCCGGATCGTCTTTCTGCCGTTGCTCATGATTGGCGCGGCGGCGAGAGTGGCAGGCATGGCCTGCCGTGCGGTCTGCCGTGTCGTCCGTGAAATCCTCCACCCCAGGGTCGATCAAGACGAAGACGTTCCATCGGATACCTACAGGGCGGCCATCCGGAAGATCTACCGGATGCGCAAACCTGTCTTCATGGAATCGCTCTGGCTGCGGGCCCGGTTCGACGCGGAATACCTGGGGCTGCCGCTGCCGTCCGCACCGCCGGGAATTGCCGCCCATTCACTCATGGAGAGCGACCTCGATTTCATCGGTGCGTCGCGGCAAGACCGGATCATCGCCGAGCAGATCCGTAGCGGGCACCAGCGCAGGCTGGAATGGATTGGTCGCTGGCTCCAGCAGTTCGGCTGGACCTTCGACCAGTTGCCGGAATACCTTGCTCGAGAGATTCCCTACCTCACCAACCGGGGCGGCGAGGCCCTGCGGGCCGTGGTGACCGCCTGCGTGCTCGACCACGACGACATCACCACCCTGGCCTTTTCGATCGAGGGCTTGAAGCGGGTGATGGCCCACGGCGCGGACGCCACGCTGGACGGCACGATGCTGCCGCCGGGTTTGCCCGACCCGGTGATCAACCTGCGTAAGCTGTGGCACCCCGTGCCGCACGTCAGCAGGCCCGTCGCCGACCTCTTCGGCATGCCCTGTTTTCCCCCGTACGACCAGGCGCAGCGAAGCCGGATTCTCTCGTATCTCCGCCGCCATCGCCGCGCCGTGCGCGGGTGGATCAATGTGCTGCTAGGGCAGGGGGGCGACGACCCCTGGGCCACGGTCAGGGCCCGGATGCGCAAGGTCCTCTTGAGAACTGACCTCTGGAGCGACCAGGTCCTGGTGCTCCGGGCCGTGCAGACGCTGACGATGCTCGATGTCCAGCACAATTGCGACCTGGTCTGGAGCCTTGGCGGCTACACTCACCTGGCGTCCGACCCCGCTTGTGGCGACGGTCTCCCACCCGCTCCTTTTGCGAGCGCCTTGCCCGCGCGCGAAGAGTTCGCGGCGCCCCTGCCGATCGGCAAATGACCAGCAGAAAGCTCGCGGATCTGCCATCCGGACGGATGGGAGACCGGCGTCGCGAGTCTTCACCGGTGCCGGGGCGTGCTACCGCCCGGCCGGTGGATCCGGCGAAGTCCTGGCCGGCGGGCGGGCTTTGAGGACGTACCAATGTGTGCCGCGGCCGGCGGGCAGGCTGATGGCCAGGGAATCTTGCTCCGAGGAGGGCGTGGTCCGGCTGACGACCTTGCCGTCAGGACCAAGGGAAAGCAATTCCAGACCGGCGGTCCTGGTGCGCAGGGTGATCGTGCCGGTCACCGGCTCGGACAGGAACGGCACATGTTCGGCGGGGCTGGGGCGGACCTGACCGACGGCCGTGATCAGGATGAATCGGGACGACGAAAGCGGCTGGTCGTCGATGCTTGAAAGCGCGACCACGGCCTTCCTCGTCTTGAACTGGAAGCTCGCGTCCTTGAGGGCCAGGGCCTTGTCGCCGATCCAGCCGCTGACGGCCTGGGTCCGGGGCGTGTCGATGGTCTGGACGCCTTGCGCCCAGTTCCGCGCCAGCTCGCCGGTATCGGACCGCACCACGGCCGCTCCGGCGGGAATGTGGTCGTGATCCGGGTCGGTCACGACGGTGACGTCTCCGGAGGTTTCGCTTGGCTTCAACCAGGGAAGCTCCTTGACCGCGGGCATCCCGATGGTCAGCCGGCTCTGCTCGATCAAGCTGCGGATGGTGGCCGTGTTCTGCTCGGGAGAGAGCATCGTCCCGAAGAGCTGCGCGGGGGACAGCTTCAGGCAGTAGGACGCGCGGGCCGGGCTGATGTGCCCGCGGCGGAAGGCGATGGCGGCCGCGGGCATGACTCCCGTGAGCGCAGGATCGTAAAACGTTGACCACTTATTGATTCCCTCCTCGGGCCCCGGACGCTGCAGCTCCATCTGCGAATAGTTGTACAGCATGGGAGCGTCCCATCCCTGGAGCGAGGCGATGCTCGCCACGTACAGAGGCGCAGTGAACCGGTCGATCTCGGGATACTCCACGTTCCATTCCGTGATCACGAGCGGCTTGCCGTGGACATGCGCCGACGCGACGTTGGTCAGGAAATTGGCCTGGTAGCGCGGATTGACGCTGAGGGCCTCGGCTTTCCCGTAGGCGTGAACATCGAGGACGTCTCCGTCGGTCAAGGCGGGCAGTGAGAAGAGCGTGTTGACCCCCCAGAGATTGGTCGTGGCGATGGGCGACTTCAGCCCGTCGGCCCTCAGCTCGTCGATCATCGTGCGATTGAACCGGTGCTCCAGCTCGTTCAGCAAGTACTTGCTCGGGCCCGGCTCCCACGACCGCCAGATCCGGTTGCCCGGCAGGCCGGTGGTCCGGGCGAAAGCCTGCATCTCGCGGTCGAAGAGCGCCTGATGCACGGGGTTATTGTGATCGGGCAGGAACGACAGGCCGTAATGGAAAGTCAGATCGTTCTCGTTGGTGATCAAAACCCCGACAACCGCGGGATCGTCCTTGGAGGCGAGACCCGTGTACCGGTTGACGTGGCTCAAGTACTGATGCTGGAACTCCTTCATAAGATCGATCAGTTGCGGGTTGATGTAGTTGAAGCCCCAGACGATGCCCTTGGCTCGCGTGATCTCTTCCCAGCCTTGCGACACGCCGTCGCCCGGCTTGAGGTCCCGGAGACAGTACAGATCGAGCCAGACGTAGACTCCCTCGTCCTTGAGACACTTGATCCAGTAGTCGATCGCATCGAGAGATCGCCGGTCGAGGTGCCGGGTATCCCGGGCACCGGTGCCGAAGATGTTGGGCTGGAACCAGCTCGCATCTTCCTGGTGGATTCGTATGAGGTTGTATCCAAGCTGGGCAATCCGCCGCGCCTGACGAGGGACGTTCTCCCTTGGCGTTCCGAAGAGCACGGGGCCGGCAAGGTTGGCACCCCAGAATCGCGCGAGACTTCCGTCGTCGAAGACAAGCCTGTCTCCGTCTGCCTTGACGAAGCCGCGACGGCCGGCAGGCCGATCGCCGGCGTTGAGGAAGGACAGGTCCACCGGCGAGGCATCCCAGCGCAGCGCATCGCGAAACCAACTGCCGTCGGGCCTGGAGTACTTCTCCGCATCGGTCGCGCTGATCCGGCCACCTTCCGGCAGGGTCACCGTCAGGCTGATCCGTCCGCGGCCCGGTCGGATGCGGTCGCCGACAAAATGCGTACGAACCTCGTTCTTCTGGTCGTGGTCGAAGAAGAGCCTGGCCAGCGGCTTGTCGAAGCGGACCATCAGCTCCTGGCCAGCGGCGACCGGCCAGCGCCAACCGGTCTTGTCCAGCAGCAGCTTGGGTTCCGCGGCCTTGCCACCAAACGAAGGAGAATCCAGATTGAACGTCCAGCTCATGCCGCCCCCGGAGATGCCGGAAAACGCCTTGGCCGCGGCAATGGCCAGATCGACTCGCAGCTCACGGGGTGAGACAGGCTGGGCCGATCCCTGGACCCCCAAGCTCAGGCCGTCCACGGCTCCGCTGATCCGAACCCGGTTGCCTGTCCGCGCCGTGACACTGAGGTGCGCACCGGCCGAGCTTTCCCCCTGAGCCCAGAACGCGTGGGAACCCTTGGCGACCTGGACACCGTGGTGAAAGATGAGGACCTCCGCACTATCACTGATCGATAGCGTCCACTCGGCGTCGCCCGCATCCAGCGCGAAGGTGCTCCCCGTGGCTCCCGGGGTCGGCGGTGCTGCCTCTTCCTGGCCAGGGCGGCGAGTGATCCGAAACTTGATGGTATTCTCCGATCCCTCAGCGTCGTCGTTCCTCTGGCTCGCGGAGGGAGACGGCGGGCCTTGTCCTTTCTGGATTGGAGACTCGGCCCCGGCACCCTCAGCGAGGGACACGGCAATCAGTGCCCATGGGCCAACCGCGGCCAGCCAGGCGTGCGCGTTGCGTTTCATGTGTGGGTCCTCGTCGCTGATCGATGTCGCGCTTCGGGAGATTGACGCGCGTCGCGTTCATCGTCGCATATCGTTCCAGACCGCAACAAGACGCGGACCTGCCACGGTGGCGCATGCATCTCTGGCCCGGATTGGCGGGAACTGCTCAGCGGGCGGCCGCAAGGGCCCCGACGAGCTTATCGTTGGCGGTCTGCCAGCGATAACGCGCCGCAATGACGCGGCCCTGAGCCACGCGCGCGGCGCACTTTTCGGGATGGTCGAGCAAATCACGAAGTGAGGCCGTGATGGCGTCCTGGCTCTCGGGGTCGAAATACCAGCCGGCATCGCCGCCGATCTCGGGCAGGGCTGTCGAGTCGGCCAGGGCGGCGGGTATACCCTGCGCCATGGCCTCGACCACCGGGATGCCGAAGCTCTCGCAGAGAGAGGGAAAGACCAGGGCGGCCGCCTCGGCATAGGCGGCGCGGAGGACCTTGCCCTGCCGATAGCCCGGCATCCGGATGATTGCCTTGCGGCCAACTGCGGCGATCGCCTCGCGGAGCGGGCGGGCCTCGTCCTCGGCGCCGGTTCCCAGCAGCACCAGGGCCAGCTCACCAGAGGCCACCTCGGGCAGAGCGGCCACGGCCCAGATCAGTCGGACGAGGTTCTTGCGAGGCTGAAAATTCGCCACGGAGAGGAGATAGGGAACTCGGGCAGGCAGCGCCAGGTCGGCCCGGACCTGCTCGCGCTCGCGCGGGCTGGCCGACTCGAAGAACAGGTCCTCCGCGGCGTTGGGAACATGAGCAACCCGGCCCTCGCAGCCGGGAAACGCCTGGACCAGTTGCCGGGTGTTGAAGTGCGAGACCGAGAGGATCAGGTCGGCCTTGCCAAACGCGCAGGCCAGCAGCTCGCGATTCTTGGGAGGCTGAAACCGCAGGTGTTGCAAGACGTCATGGCTGGTCACGGCCCGCCGCACCCGGCGCGAGGGAACCGCGTATTCCGCCGGGCAGTAGACCCAGTCGGCCGGCCCGGTCAACCACTCGATCGGCGGCCAGGGCTTGATCCGCCACCACCGTAACAGGTCGCGGGTTCGGATCGGCAGTTCCCGGCGCGACAGATCATTCAGCGATTCCCAGTACGCCAGTCCATCGGGATGAGTCATCCGTCCCGAGATCAAGCGCAACGCGACATCATCCCGGTGTGCCAGCCTCTCGAGCTGAGCCAGGGCGTGCCGGGTCACTCCGGTCGGCCCATGGCAAGCATCCATGTCGTAGAGCATCACAACCCGCAAGGGAACGGGCAACACCAACCCTTGAGCTGGCTGAGCCACAATCCGATCCCCATCTGGGCTGTGCAACCTTGATTCCGTCAGTCCTTCATCCCGGCCCGACGGCTCCGGCCTTCCACTCAATGTGCCATTGCGGCCCGGCGTCGCTTCCGGGGCAACCAGGCCCCCTGGTTGCGTAGCCGGTACGAAGGAAGTCCCAGAAGCTATCTCGGCGTCGCGCTGCGGCATCCCTTCCCCCAGGGTCTTCTCTCCTCGGGCCGCGACGGAACGCCCCTTGTCCCTGCCCGGATCGAAGGGCTGCGTCGTGTGTCACCGTGTTCACGGTCACGGTTGATCGATAGTCGTTGCCCGATCGTAGGTTTACCACGACAGACTGTCAATTCCAGGACGTTGCGTGCGTTTGATCCACCAGCTTCGTTCGGAGAACCTTTGTTTTCTCAACGCCGACGTTTATACTGCATGTTCCTTTGCATTCCCCGCGGCATGACTGTCCCCGTCACGATCGCTTGAGTATACACATGGCCACACCAAACGATTCTTCCGGGACGGATCAAGACGAAATCCAGTTCGAGCAGGCCGAGTTCCCGGCCGAGACCAGCGCGATCCAGGAACACGTCACACGCTGTAACGCCTGCGCGGCAGCCATTCCGGACGTCTATTTCGAGGCTGGGGGCAAAATCGTCTGTGCGCCGTGTCGCGACAAGATCGAGGCAATGTTTCACCAGGGCCAACGATTTGGCCGCGGATTCAAGGCCATCGTCTTCGGCACGATCGCCGCCGCGCTCGGAGCAACCCTCTATTATGCGATCATGCGGATCACCGGCCTGAACATATGTCTCGTCGCGGTCGTCGTGGGGCTGATGGTCGGGGGCGCCGTCAAGGCCGGATCGGGGAACTGCGGCGGCCGGTTCTACCAGCTCCTCGCCGTGTTCCTGACGTATTCGGCCATTGCTGCCATGTACATCCCGGACATGTTGGAGGCGCTCCGGAAGGGGCCCGACCAGGAAGCCCCAGCCCAGGTGGCCGTCGCCAATGGCAAGCCGGCACCGGCACCGGCGCCGGCACCGCTCAAGCAGGCCAAGCTCGAGGCCGGGAAAAAGGACCATGCGCCGGCCGCTCAACCGGCCGTTCAGCCACCTCGGGCCCAGCGGGAATGGCCCGGCCTGGGCGTCGTGCTGCTTGCCCTTGGCGTCTTGATCGGGCTTGCCTACTCGCTGCCGGTCCTCATCGCGTTTCAAGCACCGATCTCGGGGTTGATCTTCGGCTTCGCGCTCTGGGAGGCCTGGAAGCTCAATCGCAGGGTCCAGCTCGCCTTCAACGGGCCGTTTCGGCTGGGCACTCTCCATGGCGACGAACCGGCGATCCAGCCCGAGGAGGCCGACGATGAGCCTTGAGCCCGCAAGCTCCACGTCCATCCGGGTTCAGACCTGCGCGGCGTGCGGCGCGGAGCTGGCACCCACACTGCTTTCCTGCCCGTCCTGCCTCCGCTTGGTCCATACCGACCGACTCAAGGCGCTGGCCGAGGCCGCCGAGAGCGCCGAGCGAGACAACAATCCGAGCTTGGCCCTGGCTTCCTGGCAGGAGGCGATCGCGCTCTTACCCCGTGGCACTCGCCAGTACGCGATGATCGCCGAGCGAATCGCCAGGCTGGGACGCCAGGTGGAATCGAGCCCGGTGCGCTCCCCCGCTGCCAGGCCAGCTTCGGACGCTCCAACCATTGCGCCCGGCGACGGCCAGAGCGCATCGGGCTGGTCGAAAGGTGCCGCGTCCGGGGTTGCGGGCACGCTCGCCCTGGCAGCCTGGAAATTCAAGTTCCTGGCGTTCATGGTGCTGAGCAAGGGCAAGCTGCTCTTGCTCGGCTTGACCAAGGCCAGCACATTTCTCTCGATGTTCGCCATGGTCGGGGTCTACTGGACGGCGTTCGGGTTCTGGTTTGCGCTGGGGCTGGTGCTGTCGATCTACATCCATGAGATGGGCCACGTGGCCGCGCTGACCCGGTACGGAGTTCCCGCCAGCGCACCGTTATTCATTCCCGGCCTGGGGGCCGTCATTCGCCTGCGGCAGGAATTCACCGATCCCCGCCAGGACGCGCGGGTCGCTCTGGCCGGTCCGACCTGGGGCCTGGGCGCGGCGATCTTTTGCGGCTTGGTATTCACGGCGACCCATGAGAAGATCTGGGCCGCCCTGGCCCAGTTCGGGGCCTTCATCAACCTGTTCAACCTGCTCCCGATCTGGCAGCTTGACGGCGGCCGGGTCTTCCGCACCCTGAACCGTCCCCAGCGCTGGCTGGCCGCAACGGCCCTGGCAACCGCCTGGGCGATCACCGAGGACGGCATGCTCCTGCTGCTCATGCTCGTCGCCGCCGCCCGCGCCCTCTTCGACAAACCCAGCGACCGCCCCGATCGCGGCGCTCTCATCCACTACATCGCCCTGGTCGCGGCCCTTTCGCTCTTCACCTTCGCCCCCGCATTGCGGTTTCGGTGAAGCGACCAATTTCGCGCGAGGCAGCCGATCCTCCAGGTTTGCAAACTCCAGTTCCATCCCGGAATTGGCTTTGTTTACCGGCAAGAAACCGAAGCCATCGAATGCTACTCTTTGTGGGACAATGGCTTAAGCGCCAATGCAATTGGCTTTGTTTGGCGCTTTTTCGGCACCCGCCAGGCACGGGCTGCGTTCTTTCCTGGATGCGGGATGAGCCCGGCAGCGAGGCCCCCCGTTAAGGTCGCTCCAGCCGTTGCCACCTTGCGGTTCCGCAAAGTCTGCGTATTCGTGACAATCAGATCGAATCGTCCCTGTCTTTCAAGCACCACGCGGGCCGCGCGGCTGCACCGCCGAACGCCCTCCACATTGCTGGCTCAGGCGCGCGGCCCAGAATCTCTCAGCGGATTGTCAAAAAGCGACCGCTGTGTCCGTACATCCTGAGTTTACGACAGGATCGGCCGACTCTGTCATCGAAGAGGATCAGGGCTCAGCGGTCTTGGCCTGGAGACACATGATCCGCTCGGTCGACCAGGATCACTCAACGCGCTCCCAGCCGGTTTTCCGCCACCTCAGACTACCGGCGCCCCAGGTCGAGAGTGCATGGCCAAAGACTTGAATCGACGCAACTTCAAGAACCCTTCACCTCCCGCTCGATAAGTAGAAGCAAAGTTGCAGTCGCTTCTCGTTCCCGGATTTGGTAACTAACCACACCAGGATATGCCGCGCAAGCCCCCTGGCCAGCCGTCGCAAGGTGGGCCAGGGTGAACGTCAGACCAGAAGTCTTCTGTGTCGACTCGTGGAGACGGGGAATGATCGTTCAGAAGTCACGCCTCTTGCTGGATGATCACGAAGTTCGAATCGTCGCTTCCGTACAAAGTGAGGCAGGAAACTTCACACCTTTCGAAATTGTCATAGGTGTACCACGTGCTTATGTCGGCTGGCTCGACCTCACTGGCAACCCGTTCGTGCCGACTCTTCTGATGCTCGCGAGTGTGTTGGGAGAGAGACTGCGACTGGAAGGCACGGTTTCTCCACTGCTTCTGGGCAACACGATAAAAGCGTGCGAGCTCTTCCGGTCGTGGTGGGGAATCGCGCCGGTGGCTGTCGAGGCCGAGGCCCTCGCTGCCGAGAGGCGTCCCGGCAAAGCGAGTGCTCTTTTCTTCACCCGCGGGGTCGACTCGTGGTATTCGGCACTGCGTGACCGGGCCGATGAGCATCCGGGACATCTCACTCACCTTTTGTACGCCCCGGACTTCGATCGCCAGTATTCGCCGGCGACCCGGCGACGGGCCCTCGAGCTGACCCGTGAAGCCGCCGGCTGCATGGGCCTGCCGCTCATCCCCATTGCACACAACGGGCGTGATCTTCTGGACCGGTTCATCAACTGGGAGCTTGCCCACGGTGGTGTGCTGGCGGGAATAGGTCTCGCCCTGGGAGGCTGGGTCGCGGATGTGTTCAGGGCCTCATGCATAGACTCTAACCACTTGATTCCGTGGGGGAGCAACCCGGATCTCGACCCGCTCTGGTCGACCGAGCGGACGACCTCTCACCTGGATGGCGTTGAGATCACACGAACGAACAAGGTGATCTCGATCGCCTCTTCTGATCTCGCACTCTCGCGGTTGAAGGTTTGCTGGCGCGAGGACATCGACACCAATTGCGGCCGCTGCGAGAAGTGTCTTCGGACTCAGTGCGCGCTGGCTATCGCTGGTGCACTCGAGCGTGCGCCCGTGTTCCAGGAGCCCCTCACGCTCCAGGCAGTGATGGACCTTCCCAGTTTAACCCAGGTCAACCCACCGAGTGGACAGGAAGTACTGTGGAGCGAGCTGTGCGAAAGCTTTCCGGACGAACCGAGGCTGGCCGAACTGCGCTCCGCCGCCTTCAGACGCTTGCCAGCCAGGCACCCGCTTTCGACCGCGCGCCAGGAACGAGACGCGCGTTTGATCACGATCGAGGCACCCTCCGAAGCCGCTGTGTCTTTGTTGCCGGCATCGGCCGGCGACTTACTGCCAGTGCCAGTGACTGCACGCGAAGGGCGGCCGGAAGCCGACACTAGCACGTGCCACGTCGAGATCACCTGGACCGTGCCGGCTCCGGGTCGGATCCCCTTGCCCTTACGCCCCCCTTCATCGATGGGTTTGGAGATCCTTGACGCGTGCCGTGTCGCAAATGACCGGCCAAACCCCTGGTGCTTGATCGCTTTCGACTCGCGCGAAACGGCTCGTCTGATGGAGCGGCTGACGGAATCCTGGGGACAGGGCGTCACCTGCGTGACCCGAAAAAGCCACGCCGCGGGTGATCACGGCATTCCAGACTCCGAGGCCTCTGTGATCCAGCAGTGCTCCGAGACGCGCGTCTGGTGGGGTGGCGGCGAGTACCTCGATCCATTCCTTGTCCTCGAAGCCCTCCGTCACGGCTGCTTACCCTTGCAGTGTGTACCCCAGGCGAGCTACGACGCATTGGCCGCTTGCCTTCCTCCGGGCCTTTCCCACTTCACGCTAGCCATTCCCGAAGAGGGGCCCGTCCCCCTGATTTCGAGACAAGAACGAGCCGCGAGAATCGACGAAGGGCTGTCGATCATCCTGTCAGGAAACATGGAGCGGGACCTGGCGCAGATCATTCCTTCCCTCAATCGTGAACTGATATGAAACTTATGTCGTTGGTCCGCTTGCCGTGGAAAATGAAGGAAGTGCTCCGCTCCATGCGCCGAGATCTCGCGGACAGCCGGCGGATGATGGCCGAGCTTTCGCAGATGATCTCAGTCATGGAGCTTAAACATGGAGAGAGGATCTCATCCCTGGAGCTTAAACATGGAGAGAGGATCTCATCCCTGGAGCTTAAACATCGAGAGGTTATCTCACTTTTGGAGCTCGAACACAGAGAGATGACCGAGGAAATGTCATCGCTGCGCGAAAGGCTCCTGGGAGAGATCCGGGAGCAGGGACTACTGATGGAAACCGCAGCCCGCTTTTCGACGCGGGCCGCGGCCGAGATGAAGCTCCGGAACCAGCTCACCCCTCCCCCTCCCCGCGAAGCAGGTGTGAGCGTTCTGATCACCTGCTGGAACCATGCCGGCTTTTTGCGTCGCTCGGTTGCGAGTGCCATCGCCACGCTCGAGTCTTTACCCGTCCCTGGAGAGGTGCTCATCCTGGACGACGCCTCGCGCGACGGCAGTCGCGAAGTCGCCCAGGAACTGGCCCGAGCCGATCAGAGAATCCGGCTCATCCAGAGCGACGAAAATCTGGGACTTCCGCGTGCTCGCAACGTGCTGCTGAGCCAGGCTTGTTTCGAACACGCGATGATTCTCGATTCCGACAACCAGCTCGTGCCCTCCGGCATCGCAACCTTGTACGTCTCTGCCCGGCAAACCGGGGCGGTGCTCGCCTATGGGAATGTCCTCAAGGTCGATCAATGCGGCTCGGTCATGGGCGTGATGAGCAACGAACGCGTGACCGCGAATCTCCTGAAAGAGAACTGGATCGACGCCATGGTCCTGGTCCGAACCCACCGCCTCCTGGAGCTGGGTGGGTATGACTGTCAATGGTCTGCTCTGGAAGATTGGGAGCTGAACCAGAGGCTGTTCAGTCTCGGCGAGCCAATGGTGTTCGTCCCGGTCTTGGTGGGGAAGTACACGACATTGCCTCTATCGATGCTCCGCGAGGCACCGTTATCGTCGCGCTGCCGACGAGCTTGGCGAATCTTCGGTAGCGTGGACGCGACGGATTCATCGCGACACCGCGCGTGCATTCACCATCCTGCGATCGGCACACTATGGGCCAGTACCGGTTGGTCATCGCCCCCACCGGCCCGGGCAGTTCCACAACGGGCGCCCTCGGGCCTGAAGGTTCTGGTGGTGGCCTCGGGAGGAGTGCGTAACTATGGCGACGATGCCATTCTCCTCTCAACCCTGCAGCGCCTGCGACGCATCCGGCCCAACAGCCTGGCATCGGTCGTCTCCGACGGACCAAGCTGTCCGCCGCTTGGCCGGCTCGGCGTGTGGGCAGGCACCTCTGAGGAGTTTGGCTCCAGCCTCAATCCAGACGACGTCCGTCACGGTTGTCGGAACGATCAGGCGCTGGCCGGGGAGCTCTCAAGCTGGCTCAAGTTCGGCTTCCACACACGAACGGACCTGAAGTCATTCGACGTGGTCGTTATCGCGGGTGGAGGCAACCTGAACAGCTACTGGCCGGAGCTGATCGCTCGGCGAGCGGCCATCGCCGCCGCCGCCAATGTTGCGGGCGTGCCTTACATCCTGAGCGGTCAGGGCGTCGGGCCGGTCTCGGCGGAGATCATCCCCATGCTCTCATTTCTCGTCGGCGGAGCGTCGGCCGTCGCAACTCGCGACCCGCTCTCGTTGCGGTTTCTAAGGCGAATCGTCCCGAATGGCCCTCGGATGAACATGGTTGGGGATGACGCGCTCGGCCTGCGCAGCGACGGGCCCGTGGTCGCTCGAGGTCACCTCGCGGAGATCGGTGTGCCGCTTGATCGCCGCTTATTGGGGTTCCAGGCGCGCGAGGCTTGTTACGTTGGTTTCTCTCGCGACGAGCTCAAGGAAACTGCCCGGCAAGTCGATGATTTCGCGGCGGAAAACGGCTACGTTGTGGTCTCCGTGCCGATCAACATGCAGTCCCATGGGCCCGAGGTGGAGCTGCTCGCCGACCTGGCCTACGGCAGTCGCCGGCGCGCTGAGTGGCACGTCGTGAATCATGCCGGCGACGTGGCGGCGATCGCCGGTGTGATCAAGGTCTGTAGTGCTTTTCTGACGCACAGTTATCATGCGGCGTTATTCGCCCTCGAGAATCGAATACCGACTCTGCTTTTTGCCCGCTCCGAGTACTACCACCTCAAGGGAGAAGCCCTCCGCACGGCCTTCGGGATCCCTGTCCCACTCATTGCACTCCCCGATATCGAGGATGCTGCGATCGCTGATAAGCTCGAGAAAATCTCGCAATCAACCTGGTCGCGCGGGATGACGAGTGCGGACGTCGATGCCTGGCTGGACGGCGCCTTGCCGCGAGCCGGGAGTGGCGTGGGCCAAACGTTGCTTGCCAGGTTCGATCGCCCGGCATTGGGAATCGTTGGTTAGTCTCCCTGATTCCCAAGCTACGAATGCCGGTTCACGCCGTCAGATCTGGCGAACTCGAATGGCTACTGCGAGAGGAACTTCGATGTCCTGGTCCAACTTCCGGGGTGTCTGCGTGGGCCGGGTCGGAATCATCAAGCAAGCAAGATGCGTATGGTGTCCCCGGAACTCAGAAACTGCTTCCTTTGTTCTAAGAATTATACAACACCTTGGTGCGCTGTCAATCGGCAGTTCCTCCGAAGCGACGCGTAGGACAAAGGCGGTCCAGGACAGGGGCACTCGGTTTGCCCGCTGGTCGGCTCTCAATCACAATCCATGTCCTTTGCCTCCTTGCCTCCGGCCAGCGGGCCAGGTGACGCCGGACGGTCGCGGGCGCCCCTCTCCTGGAAATGAGGCTTGACACGACACGGCAGTTGGTATATACATAAACTATATGAGCCAGGCCCCGAAGCCCGAACGCTGGTCGCTGCCGGTCCTGAACGAGGATCCCCGCGGCTGGGAGGCCAAGGTGGTCACCACCTTGCTCCGCTTCCATAACCGTTTGGAGCGGCGTATGGCCGAGGCCCTCGGGGATCATGGCCTGACACTGCCCCAGTTCGACGTCCTGGCGACGCTCTGGCACGGCGAGGGCATCACCCAGCAAGAGCTGGCCGAGCGGCTCCTGGTCACGAAGGGGAACGTGGTCGGGCTCATCGACCGGGTCAGCATGGCTGGATGGGTCGAGCGACGCCCAGACCCGGAGGACCGGCGGGCCAATCGGCTCTACCTGACCGATGCCGGCCGCAAGCTCCTGGCCAAGGCGTGGCCCAGCCAGAACGCCCTCAACCAGAAAGTTTTCGGCACGTTGACCGAGGGGGAACTCCGGCTGATGCACGAGTTGCTCGTGCGACTCGATCATGCGAGTCGGGACTGCGAGTGAGTTTTTCTTGGGCTCAAAGTTTATGTGTTAACCGTCTTTCGGTGAACTTTCGCGGGACGAAGCCTTCCGGTCGGCGGGTCCTTCGAGACGTGGCTGGTGCTGCTCGGGCTGACGGCAGTTGTCGCCCGGGGGCGGCTCGCGCTGACCCGGACCGCGGCGCTGGGCGTCGAGTGACGTCGGACCGAAGGAGACGGCCGACGGGTAGAGAGTTCGTGGTGTTAGCGCGGTTTGCTCGCGCGTTGCATACAGCGATCAAGAAAGGCCGTGGCTATCCTACCTTCTCCCCGCGGGAGAAGGTGCCCCGCAGGGGCGGATGAGGGATGAGATGCTAGCCTTGGCCCGCAAATTCCCCTCATCCGGCCGTTCCGGCCCGACCCCGCAAGCGGGGTTCC
>JBEKTN010000007.1:0-48494 GCA_049516015.1 Isosphaeraceae bacterium
TCTATTTCCCATCGTGCCATCTTATCCACTCAGACGAAGATCTCCCAAACACCATCTGCGTAAGCAGATAACTCCTACGACCCGCAACCTACCCTGGTCCCAGATCAGGAGGTCTGAGCCTACCTGGGGACGATTCAAGTTCGGCCATACGGAACCCAGTCGTTCCAACAGCGGGTTGCTGACGCTTGTCTTGATGGCCTACGAGTTCGCCAGCAAGGAGCGAAGCTTGTCGCTGGAAGATGTCGCGCAGCAGCGCTTTCTCGACTGGCTGCGTAGCTTCGAGCAAGCCGTGGCCCGGCCCGGCGGCTCACTCACCCACAGCACCGGAACCCTGATGCGCGAAATGGTGCTGCGCGGTCCCTCGCAGTACGACTGCGTGCTCGTCTACGAGAATCTCGTCATCGATTATCTTCTGTCGGCACGCGATCGCTGGGGAGAACTGCATGTCGATTACCCCGAGCCCAATATATGGAACGAGCATCCTTACTACATTCTCGACGTGCCGTGGAGCAACCAGGCCCAGCGCGCCGCCGCCGATTTTCTCGCTTTCCTCATGAGCGAACCGATTCAGCGCCAGGCGCTCGAGCACGGTTTTCGACCCGGAAACCCCGATGTCTCCGTCCGGTTCGCCGACAGTCCCCTGCTCCGCCATGCCCAGCACGGCCTGCAAATCCACTTACCAAGAATGTGCGAACCGCCCCGCGCCGACACCATCAAGAAGCTGCTCACCGCCGGAACCGAGGCGGAATCAAGAGGCCGGGATCGGCCTTGATGAACCGAAGCTGGCACAAGCGATCGAACCCCCGGAAGAAACGACTCCCGAAATCCTGGATCTCCAGAGCCTATCCACGTCGTGTTCGCCAGACCTTAGCGAATTCTTCAATCTCCTCAAATTATCCAGAAAACCGAAGTTTGCAAGCCGCTGTGCTTTAGCTAAACTATAGGCGAGGGTTGTCAACCACGCCGACGTCAATCTCTCAGCCGCTCTGCTCTCGTTCTTCCAAGGTGCTGTCATGGCAAGCCTTGCAGCGAAGAATCGGGCGGCAGACCGCGCACTCCTCGAGTTTCCGTTCGATCTCGGGTCTATCTCCGTGAGTTGCATCAATGAGTACAAAACTTGTCTCTTCGCAACAAAAGCTGCGTGGTACAGTCAAGGAACGGTCGCAGCGGGAAGTACCAGGTAAGCCGCCGGAAGGCTTCGAGCCCAAGGACACCGAACGTCGCCTGCGCTGGGTGGAACAGTTGACGGGGCATGATCTGAAAGGCGTGCCCCTACCCCGGGTGGACGAGATTCAAGGGATTATCGAGAACCATGTGGGCTTCATGCCCTTGCCGATGTCGATCGCGGCCCCACTTGTGATCCACGGCGATTATGCGCGTGGCGAGTTCATCGTGCCGCTGTGCACTCTTGAAGGAACGCTGACTCTGGCGCTGAACCGCGGGCTGCTGGCGATGGCCATGGCGGGCGGCTGCCGGACGATTCATCTGAAGCAAGAGCTCAGCCGCAGCCCGGCGTTCTGCTTGCCGACCATCACCGAGATCGGCAGCTTCCTCGACTGGATCAACGATCACGCCGATTCGATCCTGGTGGCGGCCGAAAGTACGACGCGTCATGGCCGGCTCTTGCGGGTTGATCCCACTCCGATCCAGCAATGGGTGGTGCTCGACTTTGTCTACGACACCGGCAACGCCGCTGGCCAGAACATGGTCACGCTGGCGACCGAGGCCGCTTGCCGGTACATTCAGCAAGAAACAGGTTTTCACTATTACCTCGAGTCGGGATTCAACAGCGACAAGAAGCCGTCCCGGCGCAATCTGATGAATGGCCGCGGTCACTCGGTGACGGTCGAGTACTCGCTGAGCGGTCAGATTCTGGACTCGCTCGGAGTCAGGCAGGAGGCCGTTCTCGAGTTTCAGCAACTGGCCATGACGTCGTCGCAGGCGATCGGGATGCTGGGCAACAACCTTCACCTGGCAAACGGCCTGACGGCACTTTACCTGGCAACCGGGCAGGATGCGGCCTGCGTGGCGGAGAACGCCGTGGCCTTCAGCCAGGCCTCGCCGGACGGCGGCGACGGACTGCTGATTCGCATGACCCTGCCCTCGCTCACGGTCGGGACAGTCGGCGGCGGCACGCAACTGCCGGCGCAGCGGCGCAACCTCGAGCTGCTGGGCTGCGGCAGCGGCAGCCACGACTCGCGCAAGCTCGCCGAGATCTTCGCGGCCTGTGCCGCCGCGCTGGAGCTCTCGTCGTTGGTCGCAGTTGTCTCCGGCAAAATTGCCGAGGGCCACGAGTAATACGGGCGCTCCAGGACCGATTAATCTCCGCCTTGCAGCGAATCGTCGGCGCGGCGCTGAAGATGCGCCGCGCTTGCGCACTCGGCCCGACCGGACCTGGAGCGAACTACACTCCCTTGGATCGCATCGTCACGCCTGCTATTCTGAACAAATGTTGGATCCAGTTCGGCAGGCGGCCCGCGCGGCGCCGAGACGTTGTTCGAACCCCGGGGGCGGAAGGCGCTCGTCAGCGGCTTCCCCACCGAGTACCTCCACGAATCCCTCCGATCCCGCCTCTTGGATGATGGAGCGACCTCATGACCGCCCCCAAGTCATCTCCCTCGCGTCGTGAATTCCTGAAGACCACCGGCCTGGTTGCGGTCGCCTCGGCCGTCTCTCAAGCGGCTGTCCCGCTCGTCCATGCGGGCGAGAGCCACCTGATCCAGGTGGCCTGGTTGGCTGCGGGGGTCGTGGTACCGGAGCCGCGGCCAATGCCCTTGCGACCAAGAGCGGCCCGATCAAGCTCGTCGCAATGGCCGACGTTTTCGATCACAAGCTCAAATCGAGCTACGACGAGCTCCACGAGGAGTACTGCTGTTGCGACGAGCTGACCGTTGACGAGGACAAGAAATTCCTCGGTTTCGACGCCTATCGCAAGGCCATGGACTGCCTGAAGCCAGGCGACGTGGTCATCCTCGCCACGCCCCCGGCTTTTCGCTGGGTCCATTTCGCCTACGCCATCGGGAAGGGACTGAACGTCTTCATGGAGAAGCCGGTCACCGTCGATGGCCCGACCTCGAGGAAGATGCTGGCCCTGGCAGAGAAATCCATCCAGAAGAATCTCAAGGTCGGCGTCGGCCTCATGTGCCGGCACTGCAAGGCCCGCCAGGAGCTCTTTGATCGAATCAAGGGCGGCCAGATCGGTGACATCGTCGCGCTGCGGGCCTATCGCCAGACCGGTCCGGGGGGGTCCATGCCCGTTCCTCCCAAGCCCAACGACATCAGCG
This sequence comes from Isosphaeraceae bacterium, assembly GCA_049516015.1. Taxonomy (GTDB): domain Bacteria; phylum Planctomycetota; class Planctomycetia; order Isosphaerales; family Isosphaeraceae; genus Aquisphaera. The sequence goes on from JBEKTN010000007.1 coordinate 3,285, forward strand.
AGCTCTTTTACCAGATCAAGATGTTCCACGGCTTCCTCTGGGCCAGCGGAGGTTGCTACAGTGACTTCCTCATCCACAACATCGATGAATGCTGCTGGATGAAAGACGCCTGGCCCGTCCAGGCCAAGGCCACGGGCGCCCGCACCTACCGCGGCGATGCGATCGATCAGAATTTCGATACGTATTCGGTTGAATACACCTTTGACGACGGGGCCAAGCTATTCCTGGAGGGCCGCAACATCGACGGCTGCGATACGGAATTCGCCAGCTATGCCCATGCGACGAAGGGTTCGGCGATCATCTCCACCTCGTCGCACACGCCGGCCAAGTGCCGCATCTACAAGGGCCAGAAGATGGTCAAGAAGAACCTGGCCTGGGCCTATCCTCAGCCCGAACCAAGCCCGTACCAGCTCGAGTGGGATCAACTCGTCGAGGCGATCCGCAAGGATCACACCTACAACGAGGTCAAGCGCGGCGTCGAGGCCAGCCTGGTCACCTCGATGGGCCGGATGGCCGCCCATACCGGACAGATCGTCACCTTTGAAGAGATGCTGAGCTGTCCTCACGAGTTCGGGCCCGACGTGGACAAGCTCACCATGTACAGCCCCGCGCCGCTTCAGGCAGGCCCCAACGGCAAGTACCCCTACCCTGAGCCAGGCATCAAGAGAGACCGGGAGTATTGATCCGGCGGAGGATCGCCGCTGTGAGATAAGAGCCCCTGGCAAGCGTTCTCCTGCCGCTTGCCAGGGCTTTCTTATCGTCCTCTGTAGTAGCTTTGCAGCTCGCGGGCCCTGGCACGCCGAGAGGCCTCGAGTTGGCCGCGACCAAGCAGGAGTGTCGAACTCATGATGCCTCTCCCGTAGCGAAGGAAGGCAGTCCGCGGCCGATGCCTGCTGCTTTGAAGATTCATGCAAATACTGATTCTATACCACGGGTCCCGGATACTGTCCATGGATTCAGGTGCGAATCCAGGGAATTTGACGGTCATCAGGACCACGTCCTTGCTCATGTCCCATCAGTGCTTGGCTGTTCCTCTCCAGGGCCGCTACACTGAAGAATAGGTCCTGCTTTTGAGGCGGCAAAATCCGTGTCGCCTCATCATGGCACCGTCCCACGTTTTCGGCTGCTCGCACCATGGAACCCCGCTCATGTCTGGGCCGCTCTCCGGACTGATTCCCGCGTGTCACTCACCCTTCTCCCCGGATGGCGGGCTCAACCTCCACTTGGTCGAACAACAGGCCGAGCTGCTCATCGAATCAGGGATTCGCGGTGTCTTCGTGGGAGGAACGACGGGCGAGTTCGCGTCGCTGACCCTGGATGAGCGGATGATCCTGGCGGAGCGCTGGTGCGAGGCCTCAGGCGGCGCGATGCGCGTCGCCGTTCATGTCGGCCACAATTGCCTCCCCGAAGCAATCTCCCTGGCCGCGCATGCGCGCCAGGCCGGGGCCGCGGCGGTGGCCGTCATGTCACCCAGCTACTTCAAACCCGCAACCATTCAGGACCTGATCGACTTCTGCGCCCCGATCGCGGCCGAGGCGGAGCCGCTGCCGTTCTACTTTTATGACATTCCAAGAATGACGGGCGTCCGGCTCAAGATGTCCGAGTTCCTCTACCAGGCAAGGTTCCAGATTCCCACTCTTCGCGGCCTGAAATACTCCAATGACGACCTCCTCGAGCTTCAGGAGTGCGTGCGGCTGGAACAGGGAGCCTTTGATGTCCTCTTGGGCTCGGATGAGTGTCTCCTGGCAGGCCTCTGTCTGGGCATCCGCGGCGCCGTCGGCAGCACCTATAACTTCGCGGCTCCCGTCTATCAGAGGCTGATGCAGGCCTTCGGCAAGCACGATCTGGAGACGGCTCGCGCCGAGCAGGGAAAATCGATCGATCTCATCAAGACCCTCGGCGAATTCGGCTTCCTGGCTGCGTCCAAGAACGTCATGGCGATGCTCGGCGTCGATTGCGGGCCCGTTCGTCCACCACTCCGCAACTTGACGATCGACCAGCGCCTGGCTCTCTGGCAACGGCTCTCCGCGCTGGATGTGTTTCCCCGGCCACTGAAAAGACCAGATTGACCGGCGGCCAGTCCGCCAGGGCGCGAGTCCCGAACCGGAAAACAGGAAACGGAACAGAGGGGCCGAAGGCGGACTCGAACTTCTCTCGACACCGCCATCTCGTCGCGGGACGGGAACAACAGTGCCGCCTCGTCGATTCGCTCTTTACAACCCTTGCGCCGTTCTCGCAGAATGTTGGATTCCAAACCGCGTGATGCGGCCCTCCCAACGCACGACCGAGGCCAGTCGCGAAATCGCGAGCAAGCCGCGGTCGTTTCCTTACCTGATGGACCTGCAATGACACAGCCACAAGCGGCGCCGGCTGCGAGACCCAAGTTCGACAACAAGGGACAGTACAGTCGCACCTCGATTCTGAGGTACGAGAAAATCTTTGGTGAGCACTACATCAGCACGGGGGGGCACGAGACCACCCTTGATCTCTGCCGGCGGCTGGCCGGCTCGCTCCATCCCGGCGTCCGGGTCCTCGACGTCGGCAGCGGCATCGGCGGAGCGGCGTTCCATCTCGCCCGGGCGTTCGGGGCCAGGGTCACCGGGATTGACCTTGCCGAGGAGATGGTCGCCATCGCGCTGGAACACGCCCGGCAACTGGGGCTCTCGGACGAGGTCAACTTCATCCTTGGCGATGTCCTCGAGACGCCGTTTCCGGAGCAGTTCGACATCATCTGGAGCCGGGACGCTCTCATGCACATCCCCGACAAGGCCCGTCTCTTCTCCCGGCTGCACGGCCTGCTGGCGGATGGGGGTCGGATCGTGATCACCGACTACGCCCGGGGCAAGACGCCCGCCTCGCCGGCGTTCGAGGAGTACATCGTCAAGACGGGCTACAGCGTCGTCGAGCCCGAGCAGTACGGCCAGCTTCTGCGAGCCGCCGGCTTCAAGGACGTGGTCGTGAACGACGCCACCGATACGTTTGTCGATATTTTGCGTCGCGAATCAAAGCGGCTGGTCGATCACCGGGCCGATTTCCTCGCGGCTTTCTCGGCAGAGGACCTGAACTATCTGGTGGAGCGATGGGCCATGAAGGAACGGTTCTGCGCGGCCGGCGACATGAAATGGGGCATCTATCTGGGCACCAGGCGCGGTTGATCGGCAAAGTGCGGCGGGATCGGATCGAGTGTACGAGGGGACGCGGCGGTGTCGCGGACGAAGATTGACGACATCCGGGACCTGGCGGGCTTCGGCTACCGGCAAGAGCTCGACCGGTCGCTGGGGAGCTTCTCGTCGTTCGCGGCCGGCTTCTCGTACATCTCGATTCTCACCGGCGTCTTCCAGATGTTCTCCCTGGGCTTTGCCGCGGCTGGCCCCGCGTTTTTCTGGACCTGGCCGGTGGTTTTCCTCGGTCAGCTCACGGTGGGCCTGGGCTTTGCCGAACTGGCGGCCCACTACCCGCTCTCGGGAGGCGTCTACCAGTGGTCGCGACGGATCGGTTCGCCCGCCCTGGGCTGGATGGCCGGCTGGGTTTACCTGGCGGGCTCGCTCCTCTCTCTGGCCGCGGTGGCCCTGGCGCTTCAGGCCACGTTGCCCCAGATCGCGCCGGTGTTCCAGCTCATCGGCGACGGAGCGAACCCGGTCGACCGGGCGAGGAACGCCGTGCTCCTGGGCTCCATCCTGATCGGTTTGACCACGGCGATCAACGCGGCCGGTGTGCGGCTGCTGGCGCGGATCAACAACGTCGGTGTGTTCACGGAGCTGCTCGGGGTGGCGCTGCTGATCATCCTGCTGCTGGCGCGGGCCCGGCGCGGGCCCGGTATCCTGTTTCACGTTCAGACGCCGGGCCGTGCCGGTTCTGGCTCTGCCGCCTGGCTGTCCGCGCTGTTCGCCGCGGCGGTGATGCCCTCGTACGTGCTGTACGGGTTTGACACCGCCGGCACCCTGGCCGAGGAAACCCGCGATCCGCGGCGGCGAGCGCCCTGGGCCATTCTGCGGGCACTCTCGGCCGCGGGACTCGCCGGGGGGTTGCTCATCCTCGCCGGGCTGCTGGCCGTCAGCGATCCTGCCATGCCCGAGCTCGGCGAGATCACCGGCGGACTGCCCTTGATCGTCAAGCAGTCGCTCGGTGCCGAGCTTGGCAATCTCTTCCTCGGCGCGGTGATCTTCGCCGTGACCGTATGTGCGCTGGCGGTCCAGGCCGGCACGGTCCGCTTGGTATTCGCGATGGCTCGCGACAATAGCCTCCCCTGCGCGCGGATCCTGGCCCGGGTCCAGCACGAGACCCGCACTCCGATCGTCCCGGCCGTTGTCACGGGCGCCGCCGCGGCGATGATCCTGCTGGTCAACGTGAACATGCCGAGGATCATGGAAACCCTCTGTTCCGTGGCCATCGTCTGGGCCAACCTGGCGTATCTGATGGTGTCGTTCCCGCTCCTGCTCGCGAGGCTGCGGGGCTGGCCGCGCCTGCTGGAGGACGAGGCCCGAACAACCACGGCAGTGGATGCCGGGCGGCCGTTCGCCCTGGGCCGATGGGGTCTCGGCCTGAACATTGTCTCAGTCTTCTGGGGTCTCATGGTGATCGTCAACATGAGCTGGCCCCGGGAAGAGATTTACGGCGCCGACCAATGGGGCCGGTTCGCGGCGGTGCTGGCCACAACCGGGCTGGTCGGGGTCGGAGCGGTCTTGTACCTGGCCGTGCGGCGGAGAGGAACCGGGATCCTGACCGAGCACGCGGCGAGCATCGTGCCGGCGCCGGACTCCGGCCGGCCCATCACACCGTTGCGGCCGGTTCCCGCGGATTGATCAGCGGTTGCCCCGGGGCGATGAACTCGATCGCCAGCGGGATGGGATGGGACGTCATGCTGAACTTGAGATCCAAGGCAAGAGACCCGAAACGACAACGGAGGTCATCGCGACCGCGGGACGTCCAGGCGCCTTCCAGGTTCGAGCAGTTCCTGGGCTGGTGTGTGCACGGCTACACCGCGCTGGGGCTGGTGGCCGCGGCGATGATCGCGGCGCTCGTGGTCCGCGGCGGTCCCGAGTCGTTCGGCTGGGCATTCCTGCTCATGGCACTGGCGACGATCGTGGACTCGACCGACGGGACCCTGGCGCGGCGGGTGCGGATCAAGGAGGTGGTCCCCGGCTTCGACGGCCGCCGGCTCGACGACATCATCGATTTCCTCAACTACACTTTTCTGCCGATCCTCCTGATCTGGCGAGCGGAACTCCTGCCGCCGGGCCAAGAGCCCTGGCTGATTCTCCCCCTGCTGGCGAGCATCTACGGGTTCTGTCAGGTCAAGGTCAAGACCGATGATGGTTACTTCCTTGGTTTTCCCTCACTCTGGAACGTGGTGGCCTTCTATCTCTATGTTCTCCCCCTGGGATCATGGGCCAGCCTGGCGGTGATCGTGGTTCTGGCCGTGTTCACTTTCGTGCCCAGCAAGTACCTCTACCCATCACAGCCGGGGCGGCTCAACCAGGCGGCCACAATCCTGGGCGCAGTCTGGACGGTCCCGCTCGGCTGGCTGATCTGGCGCGTGCTGAGGAGCACGAGCCCGCAACACGATCCGTCAGTCCAGCGTCTGGCCATGGCCACCCTGTTTTATCCGGTCTTCTACCTGGCCGTTTCCTGGATCGTCACGCTGAACCACTGGACGAGGCCGACGCCCGAGCAATGAGCGATCTAGGCCGGCACCGAGGTTTCACCGGCCCGGGCCTGCCTTTGACCCTCGTCCACGTCCACCATCCAGAGCAGCAGCCCGCCGACCGCGAAGAAGCCGATCACACCGAGAATCGCCCCTCGGCTCGATCCCGACAGGGTGTTGACGACGGCGAACAGCAAGGGCCCGAAGATGCCGGCAAACTTCTCGACGACGGCGAAGAAGCCGAAATACTCCCCCGACTTGTCGCGGGGAATCAGGCTGGCGAAAAGCGAGCGGCTCAGAGCCTGGGTGCCTCCCTGCACCATCCCGACCAGGATCGCCAGGGTCAGGAAATCCTCTTCGGTGCGCATCGAGTAGCCGACGATGCAAATCCCGGTGTAAGCTGCGAGCCCGAGGAGGATCGACCGCTTGGCCCCGATCTTGCCGGCCAGCATGCCGAAGAGAAACGAGAAGGGAATGCCGACGAACTGGACGAGCAGGATGGCCTTGATCATCGCCCCCTGGTCGATGCCCATTTCCGTGCCGTAGATGGTTGCCATGCGGATGATCGTGCCGATGCCGTCGTTGTAGATCAGGAAGGCCAGCAGCATCAAGAAGCCCTGACGGTAGCGGCGGAGCTCGCGCGATGTTTCGGCCAGGCGAGCCAGAACGGCCCGGATCGGGCTCTTGCCGCGGAGTTCGTCGAGGGCGATGACGGCCTGCGGCTCCGGCACCCGGCGAAACAGCGGGATCGAGAAGACAAGCCACCAGACCGCGACCGACAGAAAAGCCAGCCGCATCGGCAGGGTCGCCTGCGACTCACTGAGATTCGGTCCCCCGGGAAGGCCAAACCACGTGGGCTTCAAGTACCACGCGAGGTTGAGGGCGAGCAAGAGCCCGCCTCCCAAATAGCCCAGCGCGTAGCCCGAGGTCGAGACCCGGTCGATCTCGTCGGCGCCGGCGATGTGCGGCAGCAGCGCATCGTAGAAGACGAAGCTGCCGTTGGCTCCGATGTTGGCCAGGATGAAAAGGACAGAGGCCAGGATCCAGTCGCCCGTGTGGATAAAATACATCCCGGCGACCGAGGCTACACCCAGAGCAAGGAACACCGCGAGCAGCTTCTTTTTGCGTGCCGTGTAGTCGGCAAAGGCCCCGAGGATCGGAGAGAGCACGGCGATGATGACCATGCCGATCGTGGTCGCGATGGCGAGCTGGCGGGATGCGACACTGGGCTCGAGCCCGGCACAGGCGACCTTCGAATAGTAGATCGGGAAGACGGCCGTGATGATCGTGCAGACCATCGCCGAGTTGGCCCAGTCGTACATCGCCCACGCGCGGAGCTCGGGCCGACTCAGACCGAGCGCGTCCAGGGCTCTGGACAGCCACGGTTTGCCGATCGTCGGCCCGAGATCCTTGACGGCTCGGTCCTGCATTGCGTCACTCCTTCACGATCAGCGAGCCAGAGCATGATCCTCGAGGCGGCCAAACCGGCCCCACCGGCCACCTCTTCTTGCCCTGCCGGGTTCCTCCCCGTCCACTCCGGCCAGCGTTCGATTTGTACGCGAAAGCCTCCCAGCTTGACCAGATCGGATTCTCGCTCACGACGTCCAGGCTCAAGCTGCTCCCGTTGCCAGGTGTCGAGTTCGAGCCGGCGGCGTATCTCCGGGCGCATCCGCGGCAGCGCGTTCACGAACGTCCTGAAAACCTTGCCCGGATGGTGATCAGCCCGCTAGACTGTCAGTCTGTAAAGATTCCCGCGCCGGTGAACCGATTGGACATCCCCGTCAGCAGGATTGTCAATGAACGCGGTGCCTTTGCAGGAAGACGAATTCCAGGAGCTGCGGCAAGTCTGCTGCGAGCTGCGCGAACGGCTGCGGGCAGGAGAGTCCGCTCGTGTTGAAGAGTTGCTGGAGATTCATCCGCTCCTGGCACGCAATGACGACGCGGTTCTCGAGCTGATCCATGCGGAAGTCAGCACCCGGAACGACATGGGGCAGAAGCCCACGCTCGAGGAATGGGAGGAGCGGTTCCCCCGGTTGCTGCCCCGGATGGAGCAGATTGTCTCGCTTCGTTCTGTTTTCGACTCGGAGATGCCGACTCTTACGGACTCCTCGGCCGGCACGGCGGATCCGCTGGCGTCAGTGCAGGCGCCGGACGGACGGCTGCGGATCGGCAACTACCAGATCCTCCAGGAGATCGGCCGGGGAGGCATGGGGGTCGTCTACAAGGCGAGGCAGGCCAACCTGAGCCGGATCGTTGCCCTCAAGATGATCCTGGCCGGGGAGCATTCCGGCCTGCGGGAACGGGCGCGGCTGCGCAACGAGGCCCAGGCGGCCGCACAGTTGATGCATCCCAACGTCGTGCAGATCTTCGAGATCGGCGAGCACCAGGGCCTTCCCTTTCTGGCCATGGAGTATGTCGCGGGTGGGAACCTGACGCGCACGCTTCGAGCCATGCCTCAGGCGTTTCGCTGGTCGGCCCGCCTGACCGAGACCATGGCCCGGGCGATCCATGTGGCTCACCAGCGCGGGATCGTCCACCGCGACCTGAACCCGAGCAATATCCTGATCGCACTCGATGGCACACCCAAGATCTCCGACTTCGGTCTGGCCAAGTTCCTGGTGGATGACAAGGGGCTCTCGCTCAGCGGCGTGTTCCTGGGTACTCCGTCTTACATGGCCCCGGAGCAAGTCTCCGGCAATGGCCAGACTATAGGGCCCGGCACTGACGTCTACGCCCTGGGAGCGCTCCTCTACGAGATGCTGACGGGGGCGGCTCCGTTCCGGGGGTTCACCCCGATGGAAACTCTCTGTCAGGTCATGGAGGCGCAGCTTGTTCCGCCCTCGCGATTACGTCACGGCGTGCCCGAAGACCTGGAGACTATCTGCCTGAAGTGCCTCGATCGTGATCCGGCCAGGCGCTACTCCAGCGCGGAGGATCTGGCCGAGGACCTGAGGCGGTACCAGGAGCACCAGCCGATCCGGGCCTGCCGCACCTCGAAGTGCCGTCAGGCGCTTCAATGGACCCGCCGCCAACCTCAGGCCGGGAGATTGCTAGGACTTTGCTTCCTGCTTCTTATCACGCTTCTGGGCGTCGTCATCACGTACAGCCTGTATGTCACAGAGCAGAACCGCCTGTCCGAACTCGCCTGGTCGCGGGCAATCAAGCTGAAGAACGAGATTGCTATCGAGCGTGATAAGTTCAGTTACGAAGCTAGCACGGCGCGTCGGCGAACGTACGATGCCCAGTTGTTTCAGGTAAAGCAAAGCATCGAATCCGGCCAGATTGAGCTTGCACAGGAATTATTCCAACCAGTTCTTGAGAACTTTGCCGCGACTGCAAAGGATCCGGCAGGCTTTGAGTTGCAGTACCTGAACCGGCTGATTGAACGGGCCGCGTGGTTGCTCGAGGGACATGGGGCGAAGGTGTCCTGCCTGGCGGTCTCGCGCCGGGAAGGGACGCTCGTCTCGGGAGATTCCTCCGGGCAAGTGATCGTTTGGGACCTTGACCGAAAGATTCCCCGGTACTGCCAGGGGAAACACAACGCCCCGGTGTGCAAGGTCGCGATCGTCGCCGGCGACGAGACTCGTCGGGGGACTATTGCCAGCCTGATCGCGCAAGGGGGCAAGTCCGTGGAACTCAAGCTGTGGAATACGGCTACCGGCGCGCTCATCACCACGCTGCATACCGGGTCGCTCCAGGACCCCGACATTCAGTTTTCCCCCGACGGATCATTGCTGACTCTCTGCGGGCTTGCGCCAGACGATCACGGGGGGCAGTCGTACATCTGGAAGCTCAACTCCGCCAGCCCCCCAGACAAGCCGTCCGCGAATATTCCGGGAACCTTCAAGCAGGCATTCTCACCGGACGGCAAGCTGCTGGCCGCCGGCGGATGCGACGGGACGGTCCGGCTCCACGTCATGGCCGACCTTGGAAGTGTCCATAGACCGCCTGCGCTCGAGCAACGGCCCGGAGGCCGGGTGACAGCGCTTGCTTTCTCCCGCGACGGCAGCCGGCTGGCCGCGGGCCGCCAGGATCACGGTCTGACGGTCTGGGAGGTCGCGACCGGGCGGATCCTCGCTCATTACACCGACCAGGATGGCCCGGTCGTGTTTGTCGATTTCTGCCTGGATGGCAAGGCCCTGGTCGGATGCGAAGGTACTACCGTACTCTGGACGCGTCCTCTCGATCAGCCCGGTCCAAGGCGATTGCTGCCCGGGGTGGAGAGCCAGATCAACTCCGTCTGCCTCTCGTCGGACGGCCGGCTCCTGGCAGCCGCGGCGCGCATCCAACCCGTGATCATCTGGAACCTCTCCGCGGGAACCAAGGAACGATCTTACCTGGCCAATAACCGGTCAGTTGATCAGGTCGAGTTCACCCCCGACAACAAATCCTTGATTCTCGGCTGCAAGGATCGACAGATCCGTGTCTGGCGATTTCTCGATACCCCGGACCTGAAGCGGTCGCTCGCCGGACATCAGAAAGAGGCGTGGGCGCTCACCTTCTCCCCCGATGGCTCGCTCTTGGCCTCCGGTTCCGACGATCACACAATCAAGCTGTGGGATATCGATTCTGAGCGTGAATTGCTCACCCTGACAGGTCACTCGCAGACCGTCACCGCGCTGGCATTCTTCCACGAGGGCGATCGACTGGCCAGCGTGAGCCTGGACGGAAAGGTCATTCTCTGGGACCTGACTCGAACGGGTCCTGATCGGCGCCAAGTCCTTGCCAGTTCGAGCGTCCTGCACGCCTACGATGACCGCCTCCGCGCGGTGAGCGTCTCGTCGGATGACCAGCACCTGGCCGCGGCAGGCTCGAAGGGATTGATCCATATCTGCGACGTCGCGGAGCGGGGAATCCAGTTCGATCTCGCGGGCCACACGGGCCCTGTTTATGCCCTGGCCTACTCGCCGAACCCCTGGGTCCTGGCATCGGCATCGGCCGACCGCACGGTGCGCTGGTGGGACCCGAACTCGGGCGCAGAGATTGGCAACGAGAAGCGGCCCTTCGCAGGAGTCATGAGATCAGTAGCATTCTCTGCCGATGGCCTGATGATGGCCGCTGGTGGAGATCCTCGAAATGTGACTCTCTGGTCGATGAATTCGTGGGAAGTCACGAGGACGATGACCGGTCACCCTTTGACCGTTCGCGCGGTGGCCTTTTCACCGGACTTCAAGACCATTGCCACGGGATGCGACGATGAGAAAGTGCGGCTCTGGGACACGGTCACCGGGCAGCAATTCTACGCCCTTCTGGGACATACGGACCGGATCAATGCTGTTGCTTTCTCGCCGGATGGCAAGACCCTCGCCTCGTGCGACCACAAGGGGAAGATCCTGTTGTGGAAGACGAGAGACCCCGTGGGTCCCTCCTCCGTGGTCGGCCACTGAGCCATCGAGTCGGCAACAGCATCGACCATCCCGCCGGAACGACGCATTTGAGCGGTTCGAGGCGAGAGCCCTGAGGCATCCTCCAAGCTGGAGTGGGACAATATGCCCTACCTCGATTGCGAGAGCAGGCCGTCGAGAGGCCAACCACGGGGATATCAATCGATCCCGGGCGACCTCGAATAGTTGTCGCCGCAGCCGGTCAGGAGCCAGTGCGGATTCGTCCTGGTCAGCTCGATGAAGCGGAGGATCGAGGTTGCGGGAATCGTGCAGCCCTTCTCGTAGTTGAGCCAGGTCCGAAAAGGTACCTCGAGAGCCTCGGCAAGCAGCGGACCGCCATTTTCGCCATAAAGTTCCAGGCGGACTTCGCGAATTCTTCGCGCGAGGTTGTTCTTGATGCCTAGCCAATCGGAGTTTGGAATCGACCTATCCATCGCGAATCCAGCTCGGTGATGAGGTTTGCGAGGCGAGAGTAAATCGGCCTCGCCGCGGACGAATCGACACCCATTATTGTTGAGGAGGCCTTCGTCCGGCCAGAGGAAACAGTCGTCGAAGCACGAAAACGACGAATTCATCATCCACTACATGCATTATGGTAGTCAACCGAAGAGCGCGAATTCAATGCCTTGGTCACGAAGAACAATAATTCACCGAAGAAATATCCCTGTCAAATCGAGGTGCTCGGGGGCGGCCCGGCTGACCGGGGAGCTTGATTCCGGGGACCCGCGCCCTCAGTGCTTATCTTTCTTGGTCGCCATAAACTATAGATTCTATTGACGGTTCCGCAAAGGCAATCGGTCTGCGCGGAGTTTTCTGTGAAAAAGTGCGAGAAAGATTTCAGGATCGTGACGCGATGCGATCGGGATTTCGGTTCTTGAGGTCGAGGCCAAGACGGAAACACTCGAGAGTTTCTCGGAGGTCTCGCCGTACATGGAACGAGGTCCGGACGCTGTCGAGGTCATACAAAGTGTTGCCCACGCAAGAAACCCTTGATCGCCTTGCAGATCGGATCGAAAGAGCCTTCACGTTGCGGCGCAGCAACTGGTATCGTGGATGTTCCACTCCCCGGATCTGGTCGGCGGCCGCGACAATTCTCTGGGAGGTTCACTTCGAGGACCCCACGATTCCCCTCGATCCCGAGCTTTTCGTCGCATCACAGCCCTTGACCGCTTCGTTCGCCGACCCCTGGACTTGTCTTGCTCAGCCCGAGGCGGGTCATCGGTACAGGCAGAGCGTTCGACGCATTATCCGTCGACTGCGTACCGAGTTGAAACGTGAAATCCGGCTAACTGAGGACCTGCTTCGCCAGGGTCGGGCATTGAGCATGATCATCGGCTCACGAGACGCCCGTCTTTCGCCGCTGGGACTGTACATCGCGGCGCATCAGGCCGCCCGCCCGGACCTCGCCGGACGCCTCCGGGCTGGTGCCATCGAGCAACACAACTCCTGTCCTCTTTACCGCACGGCCTGCCTGGCATTCCTGCCTGCGGAACTGTACCCGATGGAAGCGCCGAACCGCAGCGTCGAAGCCAAGGGAAGTTACGAGCTGCCGCGAGTAATCGGTTCCTACAACTAGAGTTAGTGTCCCAACGCCAGCCAAGGACCTGTGGTCAACCAATCGATTCAGGATCTAAGTCTAAGAACCACGAAAGATCCGGTTGGAATGAACTGGCCAGGCGTCCCCGCCGAGAAGAAGAAGCCGGGAACCACGAGCCGGCCACACAAGGGGCCTTCGACCGTCTCGCATTGCCGTGAGCGGCTCAGAACCGCCCAGCCCGGAACCGATCGCATGGACGGGATTCGTTCACTGGGTCCCCGGTAAGCTCTCGTCCACCTGAGCACAACTCTTCTACTTCCAAGAAAATGCCGATTCCATTCCTCTTTCGCGCCGACCAGGCGGGAGTTCACTCATGCGTGCGCGCCGAGATTTTCAGCCGAGTCTTGATTTGATGCCCATGCGGCTTGCTCCCAGTGCTCTGGGCGTGCTGGTGAGTCCGATGAACCCTCTGTCGGGTGCTGGTAGCAACTCACCCACGGTGATCATCAGTCCCATGAACCCACTTTCAGGGTCTCAGAGTGGCCCCTCGGTTGCCGATCCGACAATGATCGGTCCAGGATCCTACACCCCGCCGGTCACCACGACGATGCCTTGTTAAGCGTGACCGTGGCTCGTTGGGGTTTTGGTGCCTCATTGATCGGAAGTTCGTTCGCGGCAGGTCCGGGTTTGGTCCTGTTCTGCCCGCTTGGGTAGGTCTGAATTGCTCGAATGACTTTCGGAGTCCGGCGGTCCCGGGGTTATGACCAAGAAAGCCGACCATGGTCCCCTCCAGGCCATTCTTGGGAACTGCACGTGCCTCTGTGCAGGCGGCGAATCTCCGGGACGGCGAATTTTGGTCAATCGTCGACCTAAATAAGGAGAGGTGACAAGAACCTACCAGGTCTCCGTCGGTATTGGCTGAACGCGCGGAGTGCGTTTCTCGTTATAAGCTTCGACGTATCTCAGTTTTCCCTCCTAAACCCATTCGAACGCAGCCTTTTTTTGGACCGAAAGGATTTTCATGTCGTGAACCTGGGGTTAGAATAGGGGGGGTCGGTGGGAGCTTCGGGCAGGTAGCACCCCCTTTAATTGCTTGCACGCTCTGCGCCCGGGCGTCGATCCTCCCATCGCACCAGGGGAGGAATTTCGTCATGACGATGCTGTCAGATCCCGCATTACGGGACCATCTCTCGCGGACGCTGCTGGATGCCCAGAAAGGGGACCAGTCAGCCTGGGAAGCCCTTTTTCGAGAGTGCTATCCGAAGGTGCGAAGGGTCGTTCGACGTAAGCTCGATCGTTCGATGCGGTCGCTTTACGACTCGACCGATTTCGCCAGCGATGTGATGAAGAGCCTGGCCGCTAATCTGAATCAACTGAACTTCGTCTCGGTCGAATCGCTTTTCAAATTTCTGGCCCAAGTCGCCGAGCAGAAGGTCATTGACGAGCATCGACGCCAGCACACGCTCAAGCGTGACGTCACACGTGAACGACGGTTGTCGGCAGACGACCGGGATGCCGGTCCGGTTCATCTTCCCTCGGCTGAGCCGACCGCCAGCCAGCAAGCGCAGGCCAATGAGGTCCAGGCATGGCTTCTCAACCGGCAAGACGAGATTGAGCGGACCATCATTGATCTCAAGCAACAAGGATACTCCACGGCCGACATTGCCGATAAGACGGGCTGGAACATTCGCAAGGTGCAGCGGTTTCTCAAGGATCTTCACGATTCCCTCCACGACTCGGGAGGATGATCATGAAGTCCTCACTCGCCTCGGCTCGTGCTGGTAACGGGCTGGACCGGGTGGACCGCGACGTGGACCTGCTCGAGGAGCAATGGCAGAGACACGGCGAGGTGTCCCTGGAGCGATTCTGGCAGAACTGCAAGGCCAAGGACACGGGGAGTCTGCTCGATCGCCTCGCGCACCTGGTCGCCCTGATCAAGTCCGACCTGCGCTGCCGGTTTGAACGAGGCCAGACGGCGGAGGTTGCCCACTACCTCGACCGCTTTCCCGATCTTCGCCAGGCTCACAGCCGGATCATCAGCCTGATCTACGAGGAGTTCTGCCTGCGCGAGGAAAAGGGTGAAGCGCCGGACGTCGAAACGTTCTGTGACCGCTATCCGGCGTGGAAAGACTCGCTCCTCTCGCAACTGCAGTACCACCATCTCCTGAGCCAGGCGGCGGGGCTGTCGACTCCGAAATCGCGCTTTCCCGATGCCGGCGACCAGTTCGAGGAATTTCAGCTTGTCTCACTGATCGGCAAAGGGGGCTCGTCCCGGGTTTTTCTCGCCAGGGACCTCTCTCTGGGCGGCAAGCGCGTGGTCCTGAAGGTCTCGCTTGACCGGGGCCAGGAACCCAAGACCCAGGGGGCACTCGATCACCCCCACATCGTTCCGGTCAATGCAGTGGCATTTCAGCCCGAGGAGGGTCTGCGCGGGCTGTCGATGCCTTACCGCCCCGGGTTGCCACTCGACGAGATCGTGAAGCGCGTGCGGCCGGCCGAGCGGCCCAAGCTGGCCAGGATTCTTTGGGACGTGATCGTGGAGGGCACCAGCACCGACGCACCACCAAGCCCGCAGGAGAAGCACGCGTCGCCGCACCGCCGCGAACCCACGGGGGATCAGTGGAACGGGTTCCCGGTAGATGGAACCTATGCCCAGGGTGCGGCCTGGATCGCCATGATCCTGGCCCGCACGCTGCACTATGCCCATGGGATGCAGACCTTCCACCGGGACGTCAAGCCGGGGAATATCCTGCTCACACTCGATCACGGCCCGCAGTTGCTCGACTTCAACCTCGCAGAATCCCCGCACGCGGCCCACCAGGCCGAGTCGGCCATGCTGGGAGGAACCCTGCCGTACATGGCCCCGGAGCAGATCGAGGCCTTTCTCAATCCTGATCTTTGGGGCAAGGTTGGCGCGCGGGCCGACATCTATTCTCTCGGGCTGGTGCTGCGGGAGTTGTTGACCGGCCAGGCTCCGGATCTACCGGACGAGAGAATTTCGCCAGCCCGAGCGATGAGCGATCTACTGGACCGCCGGACACGCCTGGTGACCGACGTCCGACGGTTCAATCACCAGATCCCCCACGCTCTCCAGGCGATCGACGAGCGCTGCCTTTGCTTCAATCCCGACGATCGGTATCCCGATGCCCTGTCGCTCGCCGAAGATCTCGAGCGCTTCCTCACCCGCCAGCCACTACGGCAGGCCGTCAATCCTTCCCGACGCGAACGAATCGGCAACTGGGTCACACGGAACCGAGCCCGGCTCGTGAGCAACACGGTTTATCTCGCTCTGATCGGCGCCCTCGGCTACCACTGGATCGCTCCCATGTTGAAACCCGATCCGGCAACGCTGCCCGTGATCCGGCAAGCCGTCAAGGACATTGATGACGGCCATCCCAAAAGGGCTATCGCACCACTTCGCGGCCTGGTTCTCGAGTATCCAGGCCATCCCCTGCCACTGACCCTGCTGGGAATCGCCCAGGGCGTCTCGCATGGTTTCGTGGAGGACAATGCGCAGGACTCCATGAACGCAGCTCTCAATCTTCCCAGCGCCGAATCGAAGCTGCTGGATTGGGCACGCGAGAACCCGTCTCTGGCCAGGCAGCTCCAAGACTTCGTCACCTCCCGGATCGATCTCCTCATCCAAAGCAAAACCGATGCGGCCAGGCGAGACAGCACCGGTGAAATGGCTCGTGATCCCTCGGATGAGCAAGCGATTGAACGCAAATACTACGAGACCATGCTCAAAGCGCTGGCGCTCGCTCTGAAGGTCGACCCTAAATCGAATACGATTCGCACGCAGTTGGCGATCGTCGACGAGTTCTTCGGCAATTTCGAGTCGGCCCATCTCCGTCTGACCGAACTGATCGACGCAACGCGGGCTCGTGGCGATCGCAACGACCGCTACGAGCTGATCGACTGGATCACGCGCAGAAGCCGGGTCGCAGTTCGTTGGGCTGCCGAGCTTCGCCGCCGCGGCGATGCCGCCAGCACCAAGCGGGCCCTGGAGCTGAACGAACAGGCCGCCAATGCCCTGATCGACTGCGAGCGGGATGTCGCCGATCTCGCGGTCCGATCCGACACGCTCAAAGCCGCGATCGTGAGGGTCTATGCTTTCTACTGGATCTCGAGTGAGACCTGGGCGGCCCTGGGTGAGTTTGCTCGTGACCTGGGACGACACGCGCAGGCTCGATCGGCCTTCCAGAGAGCCAAGAAGGCGTTTGATTGTCTGAGCGCGTTCAGCAAGGAGCAGAATTTGGGGCACGAGCACCCCGCCGAGCTCGAGGCCTTGAGGAATCGAGTGAGGGATGGCCTGCTGGCCCAATTACCCGACGCTGCAAAGTAACAACGTCCTCATCGCCAATTGCCGGTTGCCCTCCGCGATCAATCGATACAGCTCACCCGGCCGATCATGACCAGCACGATCAGGCAATGCTCCGTCCAGGCAAGAGTGCGCACGACGTTGGAGCGGACCAGACGCTCGGCGGAAACCAGGTCATGAACCAGGTCGACGCCACGCAGGCTAACAAAACCGTCTGCTCCATGCCCTCGTCCCGGCCCAGGGGGAAACCGGCGCCATTTTGGAGCCGGTGTTCTAGACTTGCAAGAGTGTTCAACCTGAACCCGAGAAGGGCTCAACACCGGTCGGACTGGAGTCCTCGCGATGACGGATCTGATTACTCAAGTCTGGATCGCCCTCCGCGACGCGGGTCTGCCCGAGGTCATGCTCTACCTGCCCGATGGATCGGCCTGCCGCTGCCACTGGAACGACACGGCACTGATCGGCTCGATCCGGGTGGCTCTGCTGGCAGATCAGGACCGGAAGATCGTTCGCATCATGCCAATCGAGGAGTGCAAGGGCATCGGTATCGCCAGTCCCAAGGGAACCGACCCGATGGGCTACCGCCCCTTGGTCCTGGAAAAGCTCAACGAGTGCTTCGGGGCCAAGGAAGCGTCGCCCGCAAGTTCTTGACGGCATTGCTTCCCCTAACCCGCGCCCTGGGGATTGGACCTGGGATGAAATCGCGCATGAACTTCTCGGAGCCGGCTGAGCTCGACCCGGGTATAGATCTGGGTTGTGGCGATTGACGAGTGGCCGAGCATCTCCTGGACGGCACGAAGATCCGCGCCCCCGGCCAGCAAGTGCGTGGCGAAGCTATGCCGCAAGGTGTGGGGACTGACATCACCCTTCAACCCGGCGGCTCGGGCATGCTGCTTGACGATTCTCCACAAGCCGGTCCGGGAAAGCGGCCGTCCCGATTTCGAGACCAGCACGGTGGCCGTCTCGGGGTGGCGTGCAACCAGGAACGGTCGATCCGTCGACATGTATGCCGAGACAGCAAAGACCGCTCGGGCTCCCAGCGGGACCCAACGCTCCTTGTTGCCCTTGCCGACGCAACGTGCCAGCCCCCCCCTGAGATCGAGATCCGACGGTCGCAGATTGACCACCTCCGAGGCCCGACAGCCCGTTGCGTAGAGGGTCTCGAGTGCCGCACGGTCGCGCCGGCCCAGCCGTGTATCCGCCCTGGGAACGCTCAGCAGACGGTCCACCGCGGCAGGCCCCAGGACAGTCGGCAAACGGTCCCAAACCGCCGGGGCCACCAGTAGCTTGGCCACATTGTCCGAGATCTTCCCCTCGAAAACCAGAAACCGGAAGAAGGTCGACAGGCTCGCCAGGTGCCGGCAAATACTACTTGGCGCCAGGCCGGCGAGTGCGAGCTCGCTCACGTATCCGCTCAGGATGCCGATTTCCAACCGTGAAAGCGGTCCCGGTGCATGAGTCTTACGCCAGCGGAGAAAGCGCATGAGATCGGATCGGTAAGCCGCCAGCGTGTGCGGGGACACTCCGCACTCCGCCATCAGGTAATGCAAGAACGGCCCGACCGGATCACGATCCGGGTCGGGCCTGTAGATCGACTTTGCCATGGAACCCCAGCCAGCGTCCGACGCGTTGACAACGAGCACGACAGGCGGAGAAGGCCGCCTGGAAGAATCATCGGACTTCCTTCCGTGCCGGCTTGATCACGATCGGTTGCGCCGGAAAACGACGAGTTCGACCTCGGGAGGCCGTCGTTCAAAGACTCAAGGCCAGCCGATTTGCCAGGTTTTCTTGCTCGGCCATGATGCGGAGCTTATTGAGGGCGCGGTCCTGGATCTGCCGCACTCGCTCCTTGGACACATTGAGGACCTTGCCCACCTGGCTCAACGATAATCGCTCCCGCCCACCCAGGCCGAAGCGAAGCGAGAGAACCTGTTGCTCCCTGGGGCGAAGCGACCTGATCAGCTTCTGCACGGCCTCATCCGAATCGACCTCGGCGGTACGATCGGCGTCCGGATCACTCATCGTTTGCAGCAAGGTGAAGCTGGAATCCTGGTCAAAAGTCGCGTCGAGCGAGATTGTGGGGCGAGTGGCCGTGTGGATCCGGTGGATCATCTCGCTCATCGTGGGGTCGCCTCGCTCATTCCGCCCCGCGTCGTCGCGGACCCGCTCCTGGCGCTCCAGCTCTTCTTGATTCTGAGCCAGTTGCCGAAGATGTCGCGGAGTCAGTCGCACGGGATAGGCTCCCGAGGCGACGGCCCGCTGTATCGACTGGCGAATCCACCAGGTGGCGTAGGTGGCAAGCTTCGTCTCGTGGTTCAAGTCGAACCGATCGATCGCTTCGAGCAAACCGCAGAAACCTTCCTGCAACAGATCGCCATAGGGAATGCCCCGGTCACGGAATCGCTTGGCGACATGGGCAACGAGCCTCAGGTTGGCCAGGGCTAGCTTGCCCCGCAACTCTGAGTACTTGCGGTAGATCGCGCCCAGACGTGCACCGGTCGGGCCACCATTGACATAGGCTGCGGCGATGTAGTGAGCCAGAGTCTGGGGATCATCCGCGGCAGCGGGAATTTCCACGCCCTCAATGCTCGCCAAGGACTGAGCCAGCCTGGACTTGCAAGCTGCAAGTTCCCGGAGCAAGGAACGCTCGTCACGGGAGCTGAGGACCTCGATATCGGATCTCTCCAGGCTGGCAAAACCAGCTCTTTCGGACGCCTCTTGCCTGCTACGCATACCGTTTCCTTTCTCCGGATCGTGCACCGTGGTGAAGGTGTCACTATCGCGCATCCTGAGAAGACCCCAGAATCGGACGGACGACCTTGCCGGAGGAGGCTGCTACCTGCCCGGCCAAACTCGTTGTGGAACCCAACTGACGCGCAAACTCAGCGAGATGGATCATCCGGTCCCCGAATGCCGTGTAGCGCAGCCTGGACCGAAGCTCCGCGTCGAGCGCCTGCCCTCCCACGATCACGGCCGCATGGGTCTCTGCCGCCGTCTCGTAAAACGAGAGATACTCGCGGATGAAATGATCCTGATCGCGCAGGAAGTTGATCGACAGAAACACAAGCCTGGGCCGGTACTGAACAGTTGCATTGGCCAGGGACCGCAAGGGGAGATTCACGCCCAAGTTCCGCACGTCCCAGCCCATCTCCCGCAGTACCAGTTCGCCCAGCAGGCAGGAAAGGACATAAGGATCCCCCTCGGTTGCTGCACAGAGAGCAAGGGGTCCTGTCGGCTTGTGCTCTCTGGACACCTGATCGATCAGCTCCAGAATGGCCGCAGCCACGATATGCGAGGCCTGATGTTCCTGATAAACGTCGAGCGCCCCGACCATCCACCCGTGACCAATCCAGCCCATCACGGGTCGGATTAACTGATCGGACAAGGCGACTGCGTTGCGCCCCGAAACGGAGATCGATTGAATCAACGATTTCGCCTGTTGCACGTGCCCGTCCTTGAGCATGTGACAGAGCCGATCACAAGTCTGCTCATCGACCGGCGTCAGGTCGCCGGATGGAATACCGGCAATCTTGCGAATTTCAGTTCCGTCCAGTCCCAGCTCGTGAGCCATCCGGATAGCCTCAGACCTGGGAATCAAGCGATGCCTCCCCGTGGTCCGGACGGCATGGATGGTTCCTGAATCGACCCAGCGCTTGATCGTACTGACGCTCAAGCCAAGAGCCTTGGCGACCATCCGGGTTTTCAAGTGATCATCAGGGCGAGCCATGAACGGTTTTCCTGTTTGTTCGGACGCTTTGAACGAGTTAATTCTAACCATTTGCTCGCCTGATGGAAAGACAATGGTCCGATTTTTTTTGACAAACGTGAGTCGATCCGGGTTCCACGGAGAAAATCGAGCTTTCGGCATACAATAAAGAGCGATTCACCGAACGATTTGAACGTTTACTATTGGCCGATTGACCGATTTTTGGCGGCATCGACGATGGGGATGAACCTCTCGTGTCTGCCCATGGGATCGCTTGGCGAGGTAGACGAGGTGTGGTAGCTTGTTGCCGGACTCTCCAGAAGGTATTGCTCGACCATGGTTTTGGGTGGGAAGGCTAGCACCAGACGAGGCGGTGCTATCGATCGATGCCGAGGTCTGGCGAGAAGGGAAGGATCAGTGGGGATGACGCGGGCTTGGGGAGAGGAACATCGGGCGCAACTGGTTGCTCTGCTGAAGCGCGAAGCACTTCGGCTAGGGACTTTTACCCTGGCCAGCGGGCGATCCTCGCATTTTTACATTGATGGCCGCAGGGTCACGCTGCTGGCCGAGGGCTCACAGTTAATTGCCGTGGGGATGCTCGACCTGTTCGCCGATTATCCCGAGGTCACGGCGGTAGGCGGGCTGACGCTGGGGGCCGATCCGGTTGTCGGGGCAATTCTGGCCCTGGCGGCCACCCACGGACGCCCCGGACTGCGAGGTTTTCTGGTGCGCAAACAGGCCAAGGCCCACGGCACCCTTAACCTCGTCGAGGGTCCGCTCGAGCGCGGCTCGGTGGTGGCGATCGTCGATGATGTGGCCACGACAGGTGGATCGTCCATCCAGGCCATCGAGGCCGTCGAGGCACTCGGGTGCAAGGTCGCGCTGGTGGCCGTTGTTCTTGACCGGCTCGAGGGTGCCGCACAGGCGTTCGAATCGCGCGGGCTGGTATTCCGTCCTCTCCTTACCATTCGCGACCTGGGTGTCGAACCTTTGAAGGTCGTTTGACGGATTTCGGCTCCTGCCGGACGACACTGGGGCGTCTCGTTTTTTTCAAGGAAGATCCACGATGGAGACGAGCCTGCACCGCGCGCTCAAGGATCAGTACGGATCGGGGTCGGGCGGGCGTTCCGAGGTGACTCTCAAGGGGTTCAGGATCGATGCCGTGGACGGCGCGGGGCTGCTCGTCGAGATCCAATCGGGACCTCTGGGCCCGTTGCGAGCCAAGTTGGGACGGCTGCTGCCCGAGCATCGGGTGCGGGTGGTCAAGCCCGTGGTGCTCGAGCGTCGCGTCGTGAGGCGAGCGCGGACCGACGGTCCGGATCTGTCGGCCCGCCGCAGCCCGAAGCGTGGTGCGGTCGTGGATCTCTTCGAGGATCTGGTCGGACTGGCTCGCATCTTGCCGGACCCAAATCTGGACATCGAGGTCCTACCTGTGTCGATCGACGAGATCCGGGTGTCGAGCCGCCGCCGGCCAGGGTACCGGATCGTCGATCGCCGCCTGGTCGAGATCCTGGGGAAACTCAGTATCGAGCGTCCCGCTGACCTCTGGAAATTGCTACCACAAAGCCATGACTGGATCGAGCCATTCACCACGGCCGACATCGCCCGCCGGATCGATCGTCCGCTGTGGCTAGCCCAGCGCGTGGCGTATTGCCTTCGCCTCTCGGAGGCGGCTCAGGTCGTTGGCAAACGTGGGAATCATCGCCTTTATATGAACCCGTCGGGGACAGTTGGAACAACTGCCTGACAGAGAGGCCATGCGGCACTCATTGATAGACCGCACTCGCTCCATTCGGCGGTACCGGTTCCGGGCGATGATGTGGAAGCAAGGACTGCCAAGCACGGCCAATGCCCCCGACGATCACTGAAGATCGCAATTCGTCGAGCATTGCGAGCGATGAGCACATCATGGAGAAGAGACGGCGCGGCGGAATCTATGAGTTCCGGCCGGGGCTTACCGCCTTAGATTTCCACCACGCCGTTGCCGAAAGGGCAAGTTGCGATACCACTTGCGTTGCCCTGGCCGTTGCTGCCACTTCTCTGGCCACCATACAAGAGCATGAGGTTCAGCCGGGCGCGATCCCAGAGCCGGGACTCTTGCAGGTCGACTTGTTCTCGAACCGCAGTTCGCGTAGACCCATCGGTTCGAGAAATCGCTGTGGGGTTCATAACTCTATATCTTCTCGAACGAGGTTCGGTCAAAAGGCACCCAAGTTTAGGCGAGACAGACCCGGTGGTTGCAAATCTCAGGCCACTTCGCTGAGTTTCGCTGGTGCGGCCGGTAGTCAAAAAGGCGGCGCTAGCCCTCGCTGGTCGCGATCTGATAGGAGGGTTCGGCCGGATGAAGAATTGCCGTGTCCGCGCTGGCGGTAAAGACGGGATGCCCGTCCTGGCGACGCAGCTCATCGCGGAAGATCGGCACGCTCTGCGGTGCCTCGAAGCCAAGACGCACTTGGTTACCCCGGATGGAAACGACGGTCATCCGGATGTTGTTGCCAATGACAATCTGTTCGTTGACTTTACGGCTCAGGACCAACATGGCGAAACCTCCTTGTGTACGAAAGTCGGCGAATTCGCATGTTCGACCCGTGGCTGGCAAGTCCATTGACCCGATAAGAAGCGAGATAGCGACTTGCGGTCACACCAGCCACGTGAAGCGAGAAAAAGGCATGGCTGAGATTCCGGGAATTTTCCTCGAAACCTGTCAGTGCATGCAGTGCCTGTCTACTCAAGGGACCACGAAGGTCAGACCCTATCCGATTGCCAATTCTGACCTGGCGATGATCAGTACGCCGCAGGCACAAAAAAACCCCGGTCAGGCGAATGTAGCCTGAACAGGGCTATCTTAGCCGGCGTTTCCTGACCCGTCATGAGCCAGGCACTTCAATCCCAGAAGCTACCCGGAGCCTTCAGTTCTGTCAACAAGGATTTCCCTTCTTGATAGGTTTTTTTTCCTCATCTTCTTGCGAGACGTTGGAGCCAGTACTTAGAATTTACATGCCCCGGGCAGGTCGCCTCGGAAAGAGGTGCCGCGCTTACGGGCATCACTCGCCCATCCTGCTGGCGTTTCCGGCTCAAAGGGGATGATCGTGGGGGGCTCTTTTCTTTTTACAGCCAGGTTAGACCGGCGAGAATCCCGTCTAACCATGCTCTCGTGAGCTAGACCATGCGGCAAGGTTCGCTCTTTGAGCGCTACGAGGAGATGCAACGGTATGTGGGCTGGACCGAATTGGATGCGCGGGCGATCCAGTCGATCGCCGGGCGGCTCGAAGGGGCTTTTCACGCCATCGTCGTGGATTTCCACGAGGAAATTGATCGCCATCATGAGGCCCGCAAGGTACTCTCGGGTGGAGCGGCCCAGGTAGAGCGGCTCAAGATCAGCTTGCTCGGCTGGCTGAGTGATCTATGCTCCGGAATCTATGACGCAGACTATGTCCAGCGGCGCTGGCGTGTTGGGCTTCGCCATGCGGAACTCGGCCTGGACCAGGTTTTCTGCAGCATGGCGATGGCCCGGGTGCGCTCGGGTCTGCTCGATGCTCTGACGCGGGGCTGGGATCGCGAGCCGGCAGAGCTCCAGCCGGCAGTTCTCGCCTTGAACAAGCTGCTTGACCTCGATCTGGCCATCATCGAAGACGCCTATCAGACCGAGCGCCTTGCCCGCCAGCAGCAGATCGAGCGTCTGGCCGGTCTGGGGCAGATTTCCGCGGGCGTTGCCCATGAACTGCGCAACCCCTTGAACGTGATCAAGACCTCGGTTTACTTCCTGCTCAGCGCACGCGACCCCACGGCCGAGAAGAAGGCCGAGCACTTCAGCCGGATCGCACGGCATGTCGAGCTGGCCGACGGCGTGATCTCGGCTCTGTCGAACTTCGCCCGCATGTCGGCCCCGCAGCCGCGGCCGTTCTCGGTCGGGGCTTGCTTGCGCGAGGTCCTGATCCAGACGGGATTGCCAGCGACAGTCGAGGTCGCTCTGGTGGGGCTCGCTTCCCACGGTCGCCGCGGACGCCGGGCAGATCCAGATCGTGTTCAGCAATCTATTTCGCAACGCGCGCGAGTCCATGTCCGGGAATGGACGCTTGACGATTACTGGCAGAAGCGAAGGACCGTTCGTGGAGATCGACGTGACCGACACGGGCCCGGGAATTCCGCCCGACCAGATCGCGCGGGTCATGGAACCGTTCTTCACGACCAAGGCCCGCGGCCTGAGCTTGGGACTGGCGATCTCCCGGTCCATCGTCGAGCGAAATCAGGGCGAACTACGCGTGATCAGCGAACCCGGATCAGGGAGCACGTTTCTGGTTCGCCTGCCCGCCGCGTCGCCACCTGCCCACCAGACCCGCGCACCCCTATAATGAATTCCCATCGAAGCGGTGTGAGGGACGGTGGCCCATGAGCCTTGCCAAAAGTGCGATCGACCTGGAACACACGCTCCGCGACCGGTTCGGGCTTGAGCGGTTCCGCGCCGGGCAGCGCGAGGTGATCGAGCGGGTCCTGGGTGGCCGCGACGTGCTCTGCGTGATGCCGACAGGGGGAGGCAAGAGCCTTTGCTACCAGTTGCCGGCCCTGCTCCTGCCGGGAGTCACCCTGGTGATCAGCCCCTTGATCGCCCTGATGAAAGACCAGGTCGATGCGCTCAACCAGCGCGGGCTGCGCGCGACCCTGATCAACAGCACTCTTGACCCGGCCGACCAGTGGGCGCGCATGCAGGAGGTCGAGGCCGGCCGCTACCGCCTGGTGTACGTTGCGCCCGAGCGCTTCCGCAGCCCCCGCTTCCTCGCCATCATGGCCCGAATCAAACCCAGCTTGCTCGCGGTGGACGAGGCCCACTGCATCAGCGAGTGGGGGCATGATTTCCGTCCCGATTACGCCCGTCTTGGCCTGGCTCGCCGCCAGCTCGGCTCGCCGCCCTGCATCGCACTCACGGCCACGGCCACCGACGCCGTCCGCCGCGACATCGCCGATCAGCTCTCGCTGGACGATCCCGAGCTCTTCATCACCGGGTTCGACCGGCCCAACCTGCGGTATGCCGTGATCGAGGCCGGGCGCGACGAGGCCAAGATGCAGGAACTGAGCCGGGCGCTTGATCAGAACCACGGACCGGCGATCGTCTACACCTCCAGCCGGGCGCGGTGCGAGACCGTCGCGGCTTTCCTGAGCGACGAGCTGCGACGTGAGACCGTGGTGTATCATGCCGGTCTGGCCCGCGAGCAGCGCACCGCCGCGCAAGATCGGTTCATGAGCGGCGCAGCCGAGATCGTGGTGGCGACCAATGCGTTCGGCATGGGAGTGGACAAGGCCGCGATTCGCTCGGTCATCCACTTCAACATGCCGGGCACTCTGGAGGCCTATTACCAGGAAGCCGGCCGGGCTGGCCGCGACGGTCTTCCCGCTCTTTGCCTGCTGCTCTACTCGACCGCGGACCGCTTCCTGCAGGAGCTGTTCATCGAGAACGAGTACCCGTCGCGAGGAGCCATCTACCAGGTCTACGAGTTCCTCCGGCGCCTCGACGACGACCCGATTCAGATGACTCACGCCGAGATTCGCGAGGCGGCCAGCCTTGATCTCAACGAGTCGGCGGTCGGCACGGTCCTCAAGATTCTCGACAAGTTCGGGGCGATCGAAAAGTTCTTGCCGCGTGAGAACATGGCGATCATCCGGTTGAACGGCGAGCCCGACGAGACGGGTGCGAGCCCTAGCCTGGTCGGCCGGCTCAGTCCGCAGGCGAACGTGCAGAGGACCGTCCTGGCCGGCCTGGAGGGCATGGTCCGGGATCGCCTGGGCGAACCGGTCTACTTCCGACCCGACGAGTTCGCCTCTGCCCTCGGACTGGACCGCCCTGCCCTGATTCGCGCTCTCAAGTCACTGACTGCCGAGCTGCCTGTTGACTACGTTCCTCCATTTCGCGGCAATGCCATCCGCGTGATCGACCGGTCGCGCACGCCGCGCGACCTCAAGATCGACTTTGCCAACCTCGAGAAACGCAAGCGGAACGAGTACGCCAAGCTCGAGCGAATGATCCAGTACTGCCGTAGCCGCCAGTGCCGGCGGTCGCACATCCTCAACTACTTTGGCGAGCAAACCGCCGAGTCGGTCCACTGCGGGGGATGCGACAACTGCGTGCCGGCACATGGATTCGCGCTGGCCGCCCCGTCGTCCATCCCGATCGACACCCCCGGCGGCCGAGAAATCGTCCTGAAGATCCTTTCCGGTGTCGCACGGGCCAAGGGCCGCTTCGGCAAGATCGTTGTCGCCCAGATGCTCACCGGGTCCGAATCCGAGCGGATGTCCAAATGGAAGCTCGACCAGTTGACGACTTTTGGAATTCTCCGGGACGGCGGATTCACAAGAAAGGAAGTCTCGGAGATCATTGACGCCCTGGCCAGGGCCGGGCTCGTGGAAACCCAGGAGGTCGAGCGCTTCAAGCCGGTGGTGATTCTCACCGACGCAGGCTGGCGCTGGCTGCGCAGCCAGGAACCAGCCGAACTGATCCTGGAACTTCCCGATGACCTGCTGGGCCGGCTCCGGCGCGGCGGCAATACTCACCGCAAACGGGAAGACGCACAGGTGCCACCGCCGCGGCTGCCGCACTCCGGTGCCTCGGTAAGAGAAGTCAGCGCTGACCCGGAGCAAGCCGCGCATGACGAACTGACAGGCGATCCGCTATGGGAGCGGCTCAAGGCGTTGCGGTCCGACCTGGCACGCGATCTCAAGCAACCGCCCTACTGCATCTTCACTAATGAGACCCTCGAAGCCCTGGTAAGAGATCGACCCTCGACCCCGGCCGCCCTGGCCGGGATCAAGGGACTGGGACGAGCCCGGATCGAGCGCCACGGAGCGGCATTGCTGCACGCAATCGCTGTGTCCCCCCAGTCTCTTCCCGCTGCGCCTCGCCGGCAAGGCGAGGCTGCCGCCGAGCCGAATGCCGTCGGGACTCGGCACGAGCCTCGCAATCCCGTCTCTCCGCCGACTGCCGGGACTGTGGTGATCTCTCCCTCCCCGCAGGCCAGCACCGACTCTGCATCGAAGTACGTGCCGACCGAGGAGTGGACCTCTCGCCTGATTGACCGCGGCTTCACCATCGCCGAAGCCGCCGCGATCCGAGGTCTCGATGCGCCGCTGATCGTTCGTCACCTCACCTGGATGGTCCGCCGCGGTCATCCCCTCTCCGTCGAGACCCTTCTTGCACCCGAGACGATCGCTGCCTGGGACGCCTGGCACCTCGAACACGGCGAGACCGCACCGCCAGAGCCTGCCAGCGCCATCCATGTCTGGCCCCTCTTCCTCGCGTGCCGGATCGGCCGGTCGTGAGGAATTCGTCTCCACTGAGCAAGGATCATTTTCCCTGCGCATAGTCGTGCGCGGCAGTAAAGAACTCGGCCGGCCGTTGCGGCGCCGAACGCAAAACTGACTTCCCAGCCATCATGGAGGAACCACTTGATTCGGGCCCAAACGCTTTCGTGGTTCGACCTTTCCAGTTGGCTCCCATCGAAGAGGGCTCGGATTCGAGATGAACGGCGATGATTTCCGGGATCAGAATCCGGTTCGGACGCGGCCATTGCAGTCCGTGCAGAAGGTCCGTGTGCTCGGCTCCTCCATCCTGGATCGTCGGATACCGGGTGATGTTCGACTCACGGTTCCACATCTGGAAGAAACCGATCGGGACATAGCCGCCGTAGTCATGGTGGCTCAGCCGGGTGCCGATATGCCAGCCGCCCGGCGGCTGGATGAAGTAGTGCTTCTGATTGGAAGAGTCGCTCGTCCGATAGCGCTGCCATTCGTCCCACGAAGGGCAGTTGACCCGGTCGATCCCGAAGATCGCATCCTTCCGGAGCTCGGCGTTCTCGACGAGCTTGCGGAAGTTTCCGGGAAGCACCGTATCAGCGTCGATGTGGATCATCCAGTCGGTGCACTTCAGATGAGCCAGCCCGAGATTGATGGCGAGGGCCTTGTTGAACGGCGAGCCGTTCTTGGCGAAGTAAGGGCAGAAGACCGTGCGGACGCCATGGCGTTCGCAGACCCGAAAGGTGGGCTCGTCGCTGCGGCATGTCACGACCACCCAATCGTCAAAATGCGGCTGGTTGGCAGGAATCACGTGTGCGAGGAAATCGGCGTAATTCAGGCAGACGGTCACGGCTTCGAAACGGCTCATGCAAGGGCACTCCTCGGGAAATCCAATCCGCCGGCTCGACGCAGCGAAGACATGGGCCGGAGGACCTTAGCGGCGGCAGGGCAATCGTCCCGTCGAGAGCCTCAACCGCCTTCATCTCCCCATTTCTAGGTTGACACATCGGGGAGCACTTCAGACAAAAAAGCGACTTTTTTTTTGAAGAACATCAGCTCGCAGCTTCAGAGAACCGGTCAGGAATACCATTCCAGGACGGACGGGAGAGCAGAAACGGGGACGCAGCCAGAATCAGTAACTAGCTGCGTCCCCGTTTCCAGTCCGCCGAGGTCGAGCCGAGCGTGGCGAGAAGCATCATCCCCCCGCACAGAACGCCAGGACAGCCTGAACTGGCCGGAGCCCCGGCGCTGGCCTCAACTCAGAGGGTGAGGCATTCCCTGAAGTCAATTCGTAGTACGCTTGCATGGTTATTTTGGATTTCGCTAATGCGACCCTGATACCACACAGATGGCTGTTGTGTCGAACCGTACAACATCCATTCGAATCCAGCCGCGGGCGTGTTTCAAGTCGATGGCGGCCTGATCAGGTGTGGTTCGGGAACCGGCACCCTGCACGTCGGCTCTCGCCGGAGCGAGAGTATCAAGAACCCGCCGGGGCGTGTTCCGGCGAGAACCAAGGTTTTCTCCTCGACATTTGTTAGAATCATCGGAGAATCAGGGCACGGATGCGAGAGCCCCGAACCGACCCTCTCCCGTGGTGCTCGGCCCGATGGAAACCGCTCGACCCGCTGGACGAATCCTGGTCATCGAGGACGATCCTGACGCTCGGGCCAACCTGCGCGACATCCTGGAGTTCGATCACCACGCGGTCGAGACCGCCAGCTCGATCGGCGAGGCGCTGGCGCGATCCTCGCTGGCGGAGATGGCGGTCATTATTCTCGACCGGCGGCTGCCCGACGGCGATGCCCTCGGTTTCTTGCCAGTTCTCCGCGCCCGAGCGCCCGAGTCGGCCATGGTGATCGTCACGGCTTTCTCGGACCTCGAAGGAGCCATCGAGGCCCTCCGCCAGGGAGCCGCCGATTACATCGTCAAGCCGATCGACCCGGACACGCTGCGGATCCGGACCGAGGGGCTGATGGAGCGGCGGCGCCTGTCGCTGGCCAGGGAGCGGAGCGATTCGATCTTCCGCAACCTGGTCGAGGCCGCCGAGTGCATGATCGTCATGCTCCGTACCCGTGACCACGCAATCCTCTACTTCAGCCCGTTCGCCGAACAGCTCACTGGCTACCCCGCCGGCGAGGTCCTGGGAAAAAGCTTCCTGGAACTGCTCGTTCCCCATGCGGATCGGCCCCGGCTCATGACGTGTTGTCGCGAGGCATTGCGAGGTTCTCCCCAGCGCGGAATCGAAAGTCAGATCCGCTGTCGCGACGGCAGGACGAGGGTCATGCTTCGCAATGTCCGCTGTCTGCCTGACTACGACGGCTTCCCGGCCCTCCTGATCGTGGACCACGACATCACCGAGCTGAAGGCGGCGCAGGAGCGCGCACTCAACGCGGAGCGCATGGCCGCCATCGGTCAGATGTGCGCAGGGCTTGCTCATGAGAGCCGCAACGCCTTGCAGCGCAGCCAGGCCTGCCTCGAGATGCTCGCGCTGAAGCTGGTTGACCGTCCGGACACGCTCGGGCTGATCGGCCGGGTCCAGCAAGCCCAGGACGATCTGCACCGGCTCTACGAGGACGTGCGCGAGTATACCGCCCCGATCAAGCTCGTGCTCCGGGATTGTGATCTGGCAGAGATCTGGCGACGGGCGTGGACGCATCTCGAGCCGCTGCGCGAAGGCAAGCAGGCCATACTTCATGAACCATACGGCGGGCTAAACTTGAGCTGCCAGGTCGACCCGTTTCGGCTGGAACAGGTGTTCCGTAATATCCTCGACAACGCGCTGACGTCCCGTGACGACGGCGTCGAGATCGCGATCACGGGGTCTGCTGCCAGTCTCGACGGCCGCGCGGCGATCTGCCTCGCTATCCGGGACAACGGGCCCGGCCTGACCCCCGAGCAGCACGACAAGATCTTCGAATCCTTCTATACTACGAAGACCCGCGGGACAGGCCTGGGTATGGCCATCGTCAAGCGAATCATCGAGGCCCACGGCGGCCGCGTCGGGGTCGGCAAGAGCGGGGCACGGGGAGCCGAGATCATCTTGACCTTGCCCAGGCAACAAGGACGCTAGCTCATGAACCGTCACCTCCGGATCGCCGTGGCCGACGATGAACTCGACATGCGGGACTACCTGCAGGCGATCCTGCCCTGCTTCGGCCATATCGTGGTGGCCGTCGCCAGCACAGGTCGCGAGCTGGTCGAGAAATGCCGCGCAGAGCGTCCGGACCTCGTGATCACCGACATCAAGATGCCCGACATGGACGGCATCGACGCCGCCAGCCAGATCTGCAAGGACTTCCCGATCCCGGTGATCCTGGTCTCGGCCTATCACGATCACGACCTGGTCGAGCGTGCCGAGGAAGACCACATCCTGGCGTTCCTGGTCAAGCCGATCAAGCAGGCAGACCTGGAGCCGGCCATCGCCATCGCGACCCGGCGGTTCGAGCAGTTCCAGGCTCTTCGTCAGGAAGCAGCCGACCTGCGTCAGGCCCTTGAGGATCGAAAGCTCATCGAGAAAGCCAAGGGACTGCTCATGAAGCGCACGGGCCTGGACGAGAACGAAGCTTTTCGCCGCCTGCAAAAGCTCGCCAGTGAGCGCAACCGCAAGCTGGTCGAGGTGGCGGCCATGATCCTGACCGCCGAGGAAGCCTATCAGCCGGTCGAGCGCGACCGGGACAAGGACCGCCCCGGCGGACGGCACCCGTCAGGCTGAGACGGCCCGCCTTTCGTCAGCCCCGTGACGCCGATTCAGCGGCGGTGAGAGGTCCGCACGCAGGTTGCACCGGCATGGCTTCCATGGTTGCCGCGGAAGCTACGTGACCTGGGCCCCGGCGGGCTCGCCTCCGGTCGTGACGGAGCCCGGACCTGGCCGCGAGTTCGCCGCCACCAGCGGCCCGCGAGCTGACGCAAACGGTAAGCGGCCGCCGCGACGACGATCAGTCCGGTGGGCATTCCCAGGTCTGCCTCGGCCATTCGTTCCGTCGAACTCTCGGCGGAGCCATCCGCCGGGCCCCGGCCGGGTTCTGTCTCATTCCGGGCCAGCAGATCCGACTCTGCCAAAGCGCCGTCGACAGTCGCTCCCTCCTGGCCGGTTTTCAGCCCAAACCAGCGGCCCAGCCGCCCGGCCAGCTCCGTGATCCGATCGGCCTTGTTCAGGGCGAGGGCATCCCCGGTAGACGCCAGCGCTGGGCCGGCCTCCGTCGCGGCCAGGTCGGAGGCCGCAAGGGGCAAGCCGTTCGTGAGCGGGCCCTGGCCGGACTGCGTGGGATCGCGATCCCCGGCCGTCCCGTACCACCGGCCGGCGATTCCGGGCAGCAGGCCCGAAGCACCATTGGCCAGGGCAAGCATACCACCCGGGACCGTCGGCCCGTTCGCGGCGGTTGGCGCTCCCAGCAAGCCGGAATCGACCGTCACAAACAGGCTGCCGGGGAGGGGTGACACGCTCACGGATGACGCGGATAAGCTGGTCAGGGTCGGGACCACAAACGCCAGAGTCAACGTGCCCGGCGCGGAGGGCGCGGAGGTTTCAGGTTGAGAGGGCGTGGAGACGGGTCCGGTGTTCTCCGGAGATAAAGTCAAACCTGGTGGCAAGTCCGTCGTCAGGCTCGACGACGAGGGGTTGACCAGCCTCAAGCCCAGCGCAACACTCTGGCCGACACCATTGTCGGTCAGGTGATCGTAATCGAACGAGGAAAGCGTGATCCGCCAGTTGGCCAGAACTTCCTGCGTTCCGAGGTTCCGGAAGGTGAAGACGTAGAGGCCGGGTTCGAGATCGAGCCTGTACTGGTGCGATGTACCCTGACTCCCTGAATCCACGACGACCAGCCCGTCCGGTCCCGCTCGCTCGATCGCCAGCATTCCTTGCGAGACGGATGTAAGAGTGTACCAACCCGGCGCCGGCACGACCACCTGGCTCGTGACACCCTGGCCCGGAAGGATCAGCTCGGAATCGGCGACCCCGTCCTGCTGTGAAGGCCAGACGACACCCAGGTTGCCCGGAACCACGGGCGGAGTGCTCGGCGGAATGGTCCACGTCGCGAGGACCCCTTGCGGCAAACCCGGCGCGACCGGGGACCAGCCCGCGAGGTCCTTCAAACCATCGGAAGGTGAGTTGAAAAGGGTGTACTCGCCGGCCGGCAGAGGCTGGTCGAAGGCAAAGCTCATCTGCGCCAGACTCGCGTCGTAGCTGGTCGGAGTCAGGAACCAGCTGTGACCCGACTGGTCGACCACCCAGATGCCCGACTGGTTGTTCCCGGCGGCATTCAGGCTGTTGACGTCAATCGAACCAGAGAAATCCAGGACCAGCCCGGTCGGACTCGTCCCGAGCGGATCGCCCCACTGGAGTCCGACGCCAAGAACGCGGGTTGGAGTGTCGGCAGGATCCGCGAAAACTTCCAGGGTGTACTTGCCCCCGGCCTGGGGGCTCCCCGACGTGCCGAAGGTGCCAGAGCCCCTGGGGTCGTAGCCGCCAGGCTGTTCCCCCAGGTTTCCCGCACCCGAGACGCCGATGTAGTAGACGCCGGGATTCAGGCCGCTGAAAAGGTAGGGGTCAGCCGGAGAGTCGAACCCCCCCGTGCCGGCATTACTGGTCTTCAGGACTTGCCCGTTGCTATCGAAGAGCGACAGGGCACCTCGGAAGGGGCTGCCGATTTGCTGGGCTTCCAGTTGCACCCCCAATCGCCAGAAGTGCCCGGGGCCCAGCGTGATCGCGTACAGGTCGACGTTCTCCTGGCTGGAAAGATCGAGCGAACCCGAAATGCTCTGCACCTGGGTCCCGATCGTTGTTGGCAGAACGGTGGCGGTGCTCAATGTCGCTGGGGGATTAACGACCGGGGGCGGAATTATGGTGAAGTCGCCAAGCGTCAGGTCGGCGGTCAAATTCCAGATGTTTTCAGTGTTCGGATCATTGAGAAGCACGATACGGTAATCGCCAGGCGGGAGAGGCTGGGTCAGAACAGGAATCGTGACCACGGAGCCTGACTGGTCGTACGACGGATCCCCGAGGAGCGGGTTTGGGACACTAGGGTTGTCCGATACGAGCTGAACGTCGCCGGGATTCAAGTAACCATAAACGTCCAGATTGAAGTCGACGGTCAGGTGGCTCTGTGATGGGGCCAATGTCAATGAGGCTCCAGTGGTAGCAACAGTGACTAATGAGCTATCACGAAGCCACCGCGCCTCCAGCCACTCGAGGCTGAGGCGGCGTCCGGTCATGGTTCGCTGTTGTCGAGGAGCGCGGCTCATGGAAGCACCAGAGAACCGGTCTGAGATCAGTCTTGGAAGCACGAGTTGCCCCCTAAACGCTAGGTCACAAGCCCGGGGACGTACAGAAAGCCCAATCCCAAGTCCCTCTGATATCACTTAGCCGGCACGGGAAGAAACTGTTGTGTTCCCTTTTGTGAACACTGACAGACGATTCCTGAACTTCCAGCCGAGGATGATCGCGTCGACGGCCTGAAGCGCGGAAGGCGTCGAGCCGGAAATGGACGATCTCGCCTGCCCCGCGGCGGCGAGAGCAACTGCCGATTTCCCGGCCGGCAAGCCAGGCTGCGCGGTGGCAACCGCGACGAGCGGTGTGACAGCGTCGGTCGTTCCAACCTGGGTCGCGCTCGCGGATAAGGTTTGAACGGCCACGGTGGTCGCGCTCGGGGACTTGGGAGCGTTCATTGAGTACACGTCGCCTTGCGCGCTGAGGTTCCCGATCGTGATGACTCGAGGACCCGTGGAAACCTGCATACCCGTGTCCGAAACGCCGCCTCCCTGATCGGGCTGCTGGAGCACGACGGTATTGGGAGGAGGAATCGGGGGCTGAGTTGCCGAGCCGAAGTTGACCTCCAGACCGAAACCTCCGGTCGGGTCTCCGGCCGCGTTGCCGAATGTGCGGATCAGATAGGTTTGCCCGGCCTGTACACCCGCCACCGAATAGCTCACCGTTGCTCCGAAGGCCGTGGAGCTGACCGAGCCGATCGTTATCGGAAGGCTCGAGCTGGACTTGTACAGCCAGAGCGTAGGACTCAGCATGCTGAGGTTGCTTGACTGCTCGGTCACAACCATTGTGCCCGTCGTCGACGCCGGTACCGTCACGGAGAACCATTCGACCTGAGTGGGGCTGGTGATCCGCAGGCTGGGAATCGCGGCCTGGCCGTTGCTGCCGATATACGACGTGATATTGGCCGGCGTTCTGAAGCTGCCATCATTCAGACCGTTGCTGTTGAACTGGTCGGGCTGGGGTGCGCCCCAGACCGATTGGATTCCGGCGACGTCATCGGTGGTCAGCGATTGCTTCATGCCGTTGTAGTAGGCGTACATGCAGGCTGTCGTGATCTGGGACTCGCCCAGCCCCAGGGCGTGGCCGAACTCGTGAATCGCGACCGTTTCGAGATCGTAGTCGGTGTTGATCTGCCAGCTCGCGGTGGAGTTGAGGAACATGTCGCCGGCGGCGGTCCCCCCGTTGTACGGCGGGGGAAGAAACGTCTCGCCCAGCACGCCGGAGCCGAGGTTCACCATGCCGATCCGGATGTCGCCGAACCGCGGGTCGTCCTGCTGGTCGCCGTTGGTCGCTTCCGGGCTGCCGTTGTCGGATACCTGGGATAGGTTGATGTTGGCCACGGCCTGCCAGACTGCGGCGGCCTTCTGGAACTGCAGCTCCCAGGTCGCCTGGGAGAACTTGGCGTCGAGGGTCTGAAACAGGACACTCGAGATACCGCCGACGCTGGTGTAGTCGGGCATGAAACTGTAAGTGATGCGGCTGCCGTAGACCCACGTGTTGGGGGGGGGACCGTAGGTGCTGTAGAGCAGGAGACGGTCTTCCAGATTCTCCAGCAGAGGGCGAGCCGACCGTTTTACCGACGGTTTGGACGACGACAAAGCTGACTTGCGCAGGTATGCGAACATTCGGAAACTCCGTGCTTTTCCTTGATGGATTCAGCCGCACGTGATGCAGCGCGGACTTGAGAAGGCAGGACAGTGCGTGGTAGACGGCTCGCGAACCCACCTGAGACAGAGGCCTTCTAAGGAAATCCTAGGTCCCTTTCAGCGCCGTCGGCGATGTGATGACAAGCGGAAACACGGAAGGATCAGGTCCGCCGCCGGAATCCTGGCGCGACAATTTCGGCAATTCCAACCGGCTTCTTGGCACCGCTGTTTGCAAGCCTTATACTGAGTTGAGAGTTAGGTGCGAGTGTCCCACTGGCGCCGTCACCGTCCGACGGTCCATCCGGGGATACAAGACCAATGGCAAGTTACCCCCATCCGCAGCAGGATAACCCCCTCACCACAAACCCCGAGCCCGACTCCAAATCGGACCCCGAGCAGGGTTTGCCATTGCCCGCACAGCCTCAACCTCGATACTCCATCGCCGCGGTATCCAAGCTGACGGGAATCAGTTGCCACACCTTGCGCGTCTGGGAACGCCGCTACGGATTCCCCGTTCCTGAGCGCTCTCCTTCCGGCCACCGCCGTTACGACCGGATGCAGGTGCAGTTGCTTTGCCGCCTGTCTGACCTGAATCGCTCGGGCCGGCAGCCGATCGGCGAGCTGATCTCGCGCCTCAATGCCGATGTTTTCGAACCGGGAGAACCCGCGTCACCATCGAACGGTGCCATCGATGAGGCGGTTCGTACCAAGCTTGTTTGCCGGCTGATCGCCGGGGAGAGCGAGGAAGCGGAACGCGAGTATGCCAGTTTTGTCAGCCGGTTCGACCCGTTCGG
The DNA here is from genome assembly GCA_049516015.1 of Isosphaeraceae bacterium. Lineage (GTDB taxonomy): Bacteria > Planctomycetota > Planctomycetia > Isosphaerales > Isosphaeraceae > Aquisphaera. Next base: position 39,869 of record JBEKTN010000007.1, read on the forward strand.
CCTCGTGAATCAGGTCATTCATCCTGCCCTGATCGAAGCCGGCGAAGGATGGTTTCGCAAGAGCTATTCAGTGTTCGAGGAGCGCCTGATCACCGTCTTCCTGAGACAGAAACTCGTTGCCTTGATCGCGGCGGCTCGGCAGGCCAACACTCAGCCGGTGCACAGCGTGATCACCGGAACCGTCCAAGGCGACCGCCACGAGGGCGGAGTTTTGATCTTCAACATGGTCATGGAGCTTCGCGGTTGGAGGGTTCATAACCTGGGTGTCGATTTGCCGGTTCGCGAGTATGTTTTGGCCGTTCAGCGCTTGCGGCCCTCGGCTCTGGCTCTCTCGTTCATCCTCTCGCGAAACATCAAGAAGCGTTTTCAAGAACTGCAAGCGATCCAGACGGTCCCCGTCTTCGTGGGGGGACGAAGTATCGTGAACTACCAGTCCATGGCGCGAACCCACGGATTGATCCCGCTGACCGGCCCCATCTTGAAGTCGACCGAGCAGCTTCAAGCCGGGTACGACCTCTGGTGCCACCAGCACTCTCCTGGCCAGTAGTAGATGTGGAGCCGAAGGCGGCAAACGCAAAGGCGACGTGCCCCGGAATGGAACCCGTCGCCTGCGAATCGGTCGTGAAAACGAATTGAGCTTGGTCTCGCGGGATCAATGCGAAAGACCAAGCTCGACTCGTGCTCAATGACTTGCTCAGGATTGGGGAGCGGCCTTGGCGGGAGCATAGGGAGCAGCCGCTTGAGGAGCCGGAGCAACCTTGGCCGGAGCCTGAGGAGCCGGAGCAACCTTGGCCGGAGCCTGAGGAGCCGGAGCAATCTTCGACGGAGCGTAGGGAGCAGCCGCCTGAGGAGCCGGGGCAACCTTCGACGGAGCGTAGGGAGCCGGGGCAACCTTCGACGGAGCATAGGGAGCCGCCTGAGGAGCCGGGGCAACCTTCGACGGAGCATAAGGAGCCGCCTGAGGAGCCGGGGCAACCTTCGACGGAGCATAAGGAGCCGCCTGAGGAGCCGGGGCAATCTTCGACGGTGCATAGGGAGCAGCCGCCTGAGGAGCCGGGGCAACCTTCGACGGAGCATAGGGAGCCGCCTGAGGAGCCGGGGCAATCTTCGACGGAGCATAGGGAGCAGCCGCCTGAGGAGCCGGGGCAACCTTCGACGGAGCGTAGGGAGCCGGGGCAATCTTCGACGGAGCATAAGGAGCAGCCGCCTGAGGAGCCGGGGCAACCTTCGACGGAGCGTAGGGAGCCGGGGCAATCTTTGACGGAGCCTGAGGAGCCGGGGCAACCTTCGACGGAGCGTAGGGAGCCGGGGCGACCTTCGACGGTGCCTGGGGAGCCGGGGCCACCTTGGCCGGAGCCTGAGGAGCCGGGGCGACCTTCGCCGGAGCCTGAGCCGCAGGATAAGCCTGAGGGCTCTGTCCTGGCAGGCTCAGGACAAGAACTAGAACCGCACTGGTCATCGCGATGTCCTCTGTGAAGAGTAGAGGTTGTCGGTCGACGTCTCGATCGAGTCGGTAAGCTGACAATCCCCTGATGGGTCGGCACGGCCGATGCTGGACCACGTCCGATCGCCAACACCACCGTCCCTGTCGTCGTTCACTGGCCCGACTCGTGCGAGGTCGGGAAATGAACCATGTCCCCTGTCCGCAAGCGGGACAATTCACGAAGGCCTCGGTTCGGTGGCGGAAGCCTCAAGCCGGTCATCTTGGCCGACTCTCGCTCTCCACCCCAGGGGTGGCCATTGCTGGTTATCGGCATCCGACTCCTCTCCGTTTACTGAAGTTGAGAAATTCGAGAAACTGCCAGTCTGAGGAACTCTAGGGGCTATGACGAGTTTCAAGAGATTAGGTTCCATTACTTCACCAATTGCTATCCATCCAAGACCCATTCGAAGCCGAACCATCATTGGGCATTTGAGGAAGCGACGTCGATCCGATAGGATGGAGATTCTCAGAAAGTGTGGGGGACACGGGCGTTCCCTGTGATACTTGGGAATCAAGAGCAATCGGCGTGTTTAACTCAACACCGGTTTTGGGAGGCAGCATGCGTATTGGCATCCGGCTGGGTGGCTCAGTGACCTGGGCGCTCATCGCCGTCCTCGGGGTGACCGCCGGCTCGCAGGCCGCGGATCGAGTCACTACGATTTCCCTGGGTGGTGCACTGGAGAATCAATCTGGTGACCATCATTTCGGCGTTTACGTCCCGACCCGATTTGGCGGCGAACTCACCGTCCAGACGAGCGACGGCAAGGTCGTCGAGCTCAAGGGGCCAAACGGGTTGGAACGAACCAACGGCCAGGAAATCGGCCTGGATCAGCAGGGCTGGTTCACGTTCAAGATCGTGGGCGCCCACAAGCCCTACAAGGTCGAAACCAAGTTCGTTCAGGTCGCGCAGAGCACCAGGAAGCCCTGGAACTTCTATTACTGGCCGACCAAGGCCGATTCGATCCATGAACCTTGGGCCGGCGGCAACGGGCGAGTGGACACCGACTATTCCATGCTGCGCGGGGACGACCAGTTGATTCGTACTCCGGGCAGCTACATACCGCCTGGCGAGGACATCGTGCGGGCCGGCCCCAACGGCCTGCTCGAGACGCTGCCTCCCCCTGGCGACGATGCCACCTGGTTCCCCAACCTTTATGATGACCTCACCTGGACGGGCCCCAACAAGGAGAGAGGCGGAGAGGTCACGATCTTTCAGACCCCCTGTCCCCTGCTCAAGTACGATCAGCTTTTCAATACCTCAGCGCGGTGGTGGGAGTCAGTCAACAGTCAGAACATGGAAATCACCCGCTGGCCCGGCCACTGCCTGGGAGGCGCTGTCGCCTCGATCCTGCTGAACGAGCCGATCCCCGCCCCGGGAAGCGGGATGACCCCGGATGAGCTGAAGGCGCTCTGGGCCGAGCTGGGCGAAAACCACCTCAACCATCGGATTGGCGATTACGCCACCGATATCCCCCCAGGTCCTCCCAGGCCCGGACCGGACGAGTGCGACTGGAAGGCGCCTCGCGTGCATGCCATGTTCGAGACCCACATCCGTGGAGAGAAAAAGGTGCTCCTGGGCAACATGCGGGCGTTCCCACCCCGCGGCACGATCAGCGAAGTCTGGAATCAGGGCATTTACAAGTACATCGCCGAGTACAAGGCGATCCCCAATCGCGGCCCGCGCGCCGTCACCATCAAGCTCGAGCTGCACACCAACTCGGGCTCGATGCTCAACGGTCAGGACGACAAGGACCGGGTGATCTACTATGAGTACAACCTGGTCTACGGCCTCGATGGGAGAGTCGATGAGACCAACCCCGCCGCGGCCGACTGGATCTCCGTTGGCGGCGAGGCGCTATTCGCCCCGCTCAATGTCCTCGAGCTCGTCGAGTCGCGATGGCAGGGGCACAACCCCTACGTGACCGAGGCCAATGTCCGGGCCCTCGATCTGGCCAACGGCGGCGGCCTTGGCCGGTTCGCGTCTTCTGCCCCTCCTCGGTTCCGTTCCGTCCAGGAGTATGAAGGCAATCGTACTGTCGCCCCATCGACCATGTTCGCATCCGGCAACATGGGCTCGTCCCCCCGCCGGGGCTTCTTTGGGAGGTTCTTCGGTCGTTGAGTCCGACGCCTGCCCGCCTTTAGCACGACGAACCGTCTCCCCAACCCATCGCCCGATTCCGTCGCCGGCTTACCCCGCGGCGGAGTCGGGCGTTTTCGCTGGCCGCAAGGCGCGATACACCTTCGGTCATCTAGCACGTCAAGGCACAAGCTCGACGGTGAGGCAGCGAACGTTGGGGTCGTGCGAGCCGTCTGCGTCATCGTGGTCTTGGCGATCGTGGCGGAGCTCGCGATTGTGACTCGATCTGGGTCGGCGATCACGCGCTCATCTTTCCAGTTTCGTTATTTTCGTCACCGCTGTTCAAGTTTGCCGTGGCGTCTAGACGATCAATAAAGCCGCAAGGGTCAAGACGCACGCAAAGCTCGGCGCGATTCCCGTGGCGCGGGTCCTGAAGCGCCGAACCGGATTCTTACTCCAGACGCAACTTGAGGATTGAACGAACGTGGGGGGGTGCAGCCATGAGTCGAACCGAGGCTCTCCCGACGATGCCCGTGCTTATGCCGGCCGCGTCGATGACGCTCACCGAATCGGGATTCTTGCATCGTGCGCCCGTTCTGATTCTGGTTCCCCATGTCAGGCCGAACTCGACCCGCCGCTTGAAATTCGCGGGGTCCACGGCAACGTCGCCGCGGCTGAGGGAAGTGCGACGCCCAAGACGCCGCTTACGGCGGCAAGTACGCGTGGCGGGCTATACACTTCTCGGCTTGCTTCCTCTCCTGCTGGCCTGGAGCCATTGGACCGACGCGCAGTCCATCCAGCACCCAGGGTCCCGTCTGCTGTCGCTGCCATCGCACCGGTCCGGGGGTGAAGCGCCCGATGGCGGAACAGACCACGGAGCCTGGAATTCCGCATCGGGAGTGACAACCTCCCCTACCCCGGTCTTGCTCTCGATCGAGCCCGTTGGAACGGCCGTCGATTCCGACACCGAAACCCCGGTCGTGTTTCCGGGCTACCTTCTGCCCGACGACCACCACGAGGAGCCGGTCCATGAGGGAAGTTGACGACGCCCTGAGCCGTGCTTACGCCCAGCGAGGCGCGGCCAGCCCTCCCTCGGGAGTGCCCCCCACACCCCACTGGTCCAGCCAAACCCCAGAGCACGAGGCAACGTCCCCGCCCTCGGGCAGCGAGCCGCGATCTGCCCGGACCGCCTCTGCTGGTGGCCGTACCGTGACCTGGCACCGGCCCGGCGAGTCGGGCGGCGAGCCGGCGCGGCCGAATCAATCGATCGATCCCGAGGCGATCCAGGAACTTCAGTGGCCGGGGATCGTCCTGGTTCTGGAGCGCGAATGGAGCCACCGGTTCGAGCAGATGGCCGACCGCCTGATCGAGTCGCGCGACCGCCAGAACATCAAGGTCCTGCTGTTCACGAGCTGTCATCGGGCCGAAGGCCGCACCACCCTGGTCCTGAGCCTGGCCCGCGCCCTGGCGCGGCGGCCCGGCCGGACCGTCCTCGTCGATGCCGACCTGACCGGTCCCATGCTCTCGCATGCGCTGGGGTTGCATCCAGAGTTCGGACTCGACGACGTGGTGACGGCAGGGCATGCCCTGGCCGAGGCCCTCATTCACGCCCCCGACGACCACCTCTGGATCTTGCCCCTGCGGGTTGCCGCGGCGAGTCCCAGGGAGTTCCTTGCCAGCCCGGGCTGGTCCTGCACGATGGCCAGGCTCCGGCGCGATTTCGACCTGGTCCTGGTCGATGGCAGCCCCATCTTCACCGGCCTGAGCGCCGCGGTGCTGCACCGTTCGGTGGACGCCGCGGTCCTGGTCCACAACCGCAGCATGACCGGTGAACGCTCGCTGCTGCGGGCGCGAGAGGTCCTCGACGCGGGTGGCATTCCCCTGCTCGGGCTGGCCGAGACATTCGTGTAAGAGGCGCGAATCGCCAACCCAGGTAAACCGTGGAGACGGCGTGTACGAAGACCACTACGGCCTGCGGCAACGACCTTTCGGTGAGACGGTCAGCCCGGCGGCTTACGTCGCGCTGCCCAGTCGTGATGCCTCGCTGCGCCGGCTGCGTTACGGGCTGCAGCACGGCCACGGCCCCGCCGTCCTGTTCGGCCCTCCGGGCTCGGGCAAGACGTTGATCGCGCGCTGTCTGGCCGCGGAACTCGGTGTCTCGGCAATCCACCTGACCTTTCCGGCGCTGCCCGGGGCCGAGCTTCTGACCCTGCTGGCCGAGGAATTCGGCGGCCCGTTCACGGAAACCCCGACCATGGCCGTTGCCCTCCGCCGGCTGCGCGATCAGCTTGCCGCGGCGGCCAGCACCGGCCAACGTCCGCTCTTGATCGTGGACGAGGGCCAGTTGATCCAGGACCCCGCCACGTTCGAGACGCTCCGGCTCTTGCTCAACTTCGCAACCGCCGGCCCGCCCGACCTCGCACTGCTCCTGGTTGGCACGGCCGAGCTCATCCTGCAACTTCCCCCAGGTCTGGCCGACCGCCTCACCGCCCGTTGCCTCCTTGGCCCGTTCACCGAATCCGAGTCTTCGGCTTACGTCCTGGGCCGGCTGGCCGCGGCCGGTGCCACCACTTGCCTGTTCACACCCGAGGCACTCGCCGCCCTGCACAGCGCCGCCGACGGCCTTCCCCGGCGCTTGAACCACCTGGCCGACCTTGCCCTCCTGATTGCCTACGCCGAAGGTGACCCCCAGGCCGACCCCCGCACCATCGCCATCGCCGCCCGCGAATTCCAGCTCGACACCGTGGCGGCCTGAAAACTGAAGAGGAAGTGGCGAGTGGCGAGTGGCGAGAGAATAGTGGCCAGTGGCCAGTGGCCAGTGGCCAGTGGATCTAAAGGGAGGGAGACAACGCTCCACGCCCCACGTCCCACGCCCCACGCCCCACGCCCCACGCCCCACGCCCCACGCCCCACGCCCCACGCCCCACGCCCCACGCCCCACGCCCCACGCCCCACGCCCCACGCCCATATTGTGAGCTACGGGTGGCCCCTTCCGCGTCCTGAGCAAACCCGCGTGGCCGAATCTGCTTTTGGCAGCGGACGACCTTTGCGGCCCCAAGCCTTCCCGCCGCCCTTGCCCGCCGGCACAATCGTTGCAACCCGATCCTCGCCCGCGCCCCCGACAACCTGCCCACCCGCCGCGAATTGGCTTCGTTCGCGCTCCCGCGGCTCGGCATTTTGTGATTCAACTCCTTGTGAAGAGGCGCGTTGCGTCGATTCCAAATTGGCTTCGTTCGGCGCTTTTTGCAGCGTCTTGACACCGCAATCCAGGCTCTGCTTTATGCCATCGCCATGGCACACTCCGTCTCCCGCGTCCGTTCCCACGTGGGTCAAGATTCCCATCTTGTCGTTCGTCGAATCCTCTGATGAGACGGGATTTTGGATTGGGGATTCTGGATTTTGGGTTGGTGTTTTTAGTTCGCCCCCGGCCATCTGGCATTCGTCATCTGCCATCTGGCATTCGTCATTTGCCACCTGGCATTCGTCATCTGCCACCTGGCATTCGTCATCCCTCATCTGGCATTCGTCATTTGCCATTTGGCATTCGTCATCCCCCATCTGGCATTCGTCATTTGCCATTTGGCATTCGTGGTCCGCCGCCCGGCATGCGCCCTCCGCCATTCCCGCTTTCCCATTCCGCATTCCGAATTCCGCATTCCGCATTCTGCGCAGCGTTTCCAGCGTCCGCAGCAGCTCCCGCGTCTTGGCCGACTGGTACCGCCGGTGCCGCTCGAACGCCGGGCTGCAATCGAGTCCCGCGCGGGCGGCCCAATCGGGGTCCCCGGCCGCTTCGCTGGCCTCGTTCCTGGCCAGCAGCTCCTTGAGCCGGCCGACATGTTGATCGACGACCCCGTAGAGCACCGCCCACGCCGCGGCCGGGTCGCTGGGTCGGGGAGCGATCTCACACCAGACCAGCCGGTGGTTGAAGGCGGGATCGGTCCGCGGCTTCACTTCTTGAAACAAGTGCCAGCCTTCCTTGGCATATTTCGGGACCAGCACGTCCCAGGCAAGGAAGATGGAATTGAGCGCCGGGTCGTAGATCGACTCGACAACATTCTTACCCTGGAGCCGGATGAACCGGAGCAAAACCGGCGTATTCCAGTTCGATTTGCGGTCCAGCAGGTTGCGGTATTCCTCCCAGCGCTCCAGCAGCCAGCGGCAGCCCTCGGCGGATTCTTCGAGCTCGCTGACGAGCAACCCCGGGTCGTCGGCCCAGTGCGGCATCCTGGAGACCTTGACCTCTTCCGGCCCGGCGATGTACAGCAGCCTGCGGCCGAGCTCGCGAATCTGCGTGCGCTGCCATGCGCCAAGCATTTGCGTCTCGATCCGCTCGCCGCGCTCGATCGCCAGCGACAGCCGCGCCCCCTGGCGGACCAGGTTGCGCTCGATGGCGTTCTGCGGTTGCACATCGCTGTCCCACTCCTGGGTCAGCTCTTCCAGTCGTTTGGGATTTTCCTGGGGCAAGGCGGGCACGATGGTCAGGGCCGCCATGCCGTGTCTGAGGGCGTTGCATCGTGCGCGGCACTTCCCCTCGTCGGTTTTCGGCCCGGTACTCCTCTGCGCATTGCGGCGGTTGGCTTCGATCTGTGCTGCGGTGGCCATGGGTGCCGGTTCCTGTGAAGTTCGCTCAGGAAAAAGGTAGGGGAAATTGAAGGTCTTCACTGCGTGGTCGGTGCTCTTTTCTTGTATGATCTGGTTGACGCGGACTCGAGTTGCATTAACGTTTGCCGACTTGAGATTTTTTCTTCCGAGTGCCTCCGGCCGCGATGGTCGTATCGGTTGTATCGACCGGTGCGGTGCATCGTGAGGTCCACCGATCGCCGGGGCTCTCCCGGTGGGCACTGGGTTCGATCGGAGTCCCGTGACCCGCCCGACCTCTGCGACCTACGGTCGGCCAACCGCCGGGGTCGGACCACTGACTACTGACCGCTGACTACGCCCTCTCTCCTAGTACTACAGCGCTATGCTTGACGTAACTCCAAGGTCAACTGCAACAAGCAATCAGCATCGCGAATTCATTAGGAGACGCGAGGATCTTCGAAAATAGGCTGCTTTTCCCGTCTTTC
>JBEKTN010000008.1:0-67134 GCA_049516015.1 Isosphaeraceae bacterium
CTGCGCCTGTGGGCCCGACCCCTCCGGGGGCCCGGTGGCTGGGGGGGCGATTGGTACGTCTGGCATGCCCCTGACGGCCTCAGGGCGAGAGCGGCCACCGGACTCGGATGCATGCAAGCAGGTGCCGGGAAGTTGGGTGTCATAGAGGCAAGTTACGCCTCCGCGATAATCGGCGTTCTTAGCCCCGTGCCGTCTCATTGATTATCTTTCGGCCGAGCAGCGCGAGGCCGGAGCGAGCATTCCCGTGGAACTTCACATGGCCTGACGTCGCGATGTACGGCTCCCGAATCCCGCGTGTTCAATTCCTGGCCAGTTCTTGCACCTTGGCCAGTTCTTACCCCTGAACAACGATTCGCCGGCCGCGGCGAAGTTTTCGCCACCGACATCGCAGCCCGAGCCACACCATGGCACACAAGTAATGATTCTGAAAGGAGATGCGGCATCGATACAGCGAGGCGCGGGTTTTGCTTCAGAAGGTCGAACCTTGCTGTCAGACGAGGTTTGTCCTGAAGGTTATCTGAAATGAAGCGGAGTCGCGGCTTCACGTTGATCGAGCTTCTTGTCGTCATTGCGATCATCGCCGTGCTGATAGCCCTGTTACTCCCCGCGGTCCAGTCGGCTCGCGAAGCCGCGAGGCGCATGCAGTGCGTCAACAACCTCAAACAGATCGGGCTCGCCCTGCACAACTACCATGATGCGCTCTCGATCTTTCCGCCGGGTTACATCGCGGCGAGCAAATTCATCGATGGCGAGACCGACACCGCGCCGGGCTGGAGCTGGGCGTCGATGATCCTGCCGCAGCTCGACCAGGCACCCTTGTATTCGTCGATCAATGTCTATCAGCCGATTCAGGCGGCGGCGAACACGACGGCGACGCAGACGATCCTCAGTGCATTCCTCTGCCCGTCCGATCAGTTGCCGGCGGGCGGCGCGTTTCCGGTCACCGACGGGCTGGGGAACACGGTCGCGACGGTCGCGCCAAGCTCCTACGCGGCCTGCACCGGCAGTGACGCCGCAGACGTCGCCCTGGGGCTCAACTACGACGGTTCCGGCAACGGCCTTTTTTTCCGGAACAGCGGGGTCCGCATCGCGGCGATCACCGACGGCACGAGCCAGACGATCGCGATTCTGGAGCGGGCCTGGGGGGATACGGAAGGGACCTGGACGGGGGCGGTTGCCGGCGGCTTCGTGCTGCGAGGACCGTTCAACCCCTGCCCCGGCTCCGCGTCCGCCACCTACCTGGCCCCTTGCCTTGTCCTGGCGCACTGCCACTTGCTCAACACCAACGCCGATACCGACAGCGGCCTCGACGACCCTTCCAGCTTCCACCCGACGGGAGCCAATGCCCTGTTCACCGATGGCTCGGTGCATTTCCTCCGCAATGTCACCGGCGACGCGGGCGTGAACCCTGACGGCTCGACCCGATATACACCATCCAGCCTGATCCTCCAGGCACTTGGCACGCGAGCCGGCGGCGAGGTCGTCAGCTCCGACTCGTATTGAGGACAAGACCGAATGCGGAAGATCCGGGCAGCGATGCGCTTGACGACCACGATGCCGGGTGTGCTGACGATCCTCGCGTCGATCATCACCCTGCCGGGTTGCGCCAACGAGGAACGCGGTCCGATCCTTTCGGGCGGTCGGGAGGTGAAATCGTGGATCGCGGACCTGCACAACCCCAGGCCGCAGGTCCGCCGCCAAGCCGTGCTCAAGCTGGGCAACGCCGGCGATTCCGATCCCGCCACGGCCGAGGGGCTGGCCGAGGCCCTGCAAGACTCGGACGCCCTGGTCCGCCGCGATGCGATCCGCGCCGTCGCCAAGCTCAAACAGCCCGGCGCCTTGATCAAGGAACGGCTCCAGACCATGAGCCGCCTCGACAAGGACTCTCTCGCTCGCGACCTGGCCAGCAAGGCCCTGGCCCGCCTGGGCGGCACCGAGTGAGTCTTTTCTTGAAGATCGATCGGACTGGCCATGACCCATGGCCGCATCGCCAATCGTCGCAGGGGTTCTGGCATGATCGGGGCGCGCTTGCGGGGCGTGGTGCAGGGGCCCTGCTCATGCCGGCTGCTCAGCGGTACGCCGCCGCCTGGATTCGGTAGAGCTCCGCATAGTGGCCGCCCTTCGCGATCAGCTCCTCGTGAGGGCCCACCTCGACTACGCGGGAGCCGTCAAGCACGACGATGAGATCGGCCATTCGCACGGTGCTGAAGCGATGTGACACCAGGATTGTGATCCGGCCGTGGTCCCTGCCGGCCGCACCATTCGACTTGCCGCCCCGCGCGGCCGCGGCATAGCGCTCGAAGAGCGCGTACTCGGTCTCGGCGTCCAGCGCCGCGGTCGGCTCATCCAGCAGCAGGAGCAGCGGATGATCGCGCATGAAGCCGCGCGCCAGGGCGAGCTTCTGCCACTGGCCGAAGCTGACCTCCAAGCAACCGGGCCAGGTGGGGCCGAGCTGCGTCTCGAGTCCGGCCGCCAGCTTGGCGACCACATCGCCCGCTCCCGCACGGTCGACGGCCGCCGCCACCGCGGGCTCGTCGTCGAGTCGAGCAACATCACCAACACCGACGGTATGGCGCGCCCGGAACTCGAACCGGAAGAAGTCTTGAAACGCGCCCGCAAGCCGCGCCCGCCACGCATCGACGAGCATCCGCGCGAGATCGAGCCCGTCGACCAGGATGCGACCGCTCGTCGGCTGATAGAGCCGGCACAAGAGCTTCACGAGCGTGGTCTTGCCGACGCCGTTCTGGCCGACAATGGCGAGCGACGACCCGGCGGGAATCGTCAGATCGAAGCCCTTCAGCACGGGCTCGCCCGTGGCCGGGTAGGCGAAGGTGACGTTGCGACGCCGGATCTCTCGCGCCGGCATGCCGGAGGCTGCCCGCGTGCCGCGGACCAGCGACCCGGCGGGGTCCATCGCCTCTTGAAGGCGGAGCACCGCCGCCGCGGGTGCCGCGGCGCCATCGAGCGCCCACGACAACCCGCCGAAGGCGATCATGCTGGTCATCAAGGCGGCAGTTGCGAATGTCACCACCCGATCGAGTGCCAGCGCGCCGTCTGCCGCGGCGCTCGCCATCGACCAGAACACCACGATGTTCGCGGCAAGCACCAGCAGAAGGCTCCAGACGACCGGGCGCTCGCGCAGACGGGTGGCCTGCCAGCGCAGCTCGAACAGACGGCGGCGCCGCGCCCGAAAGCGGTCCACGGTCCATTCCGCGAGCCCGAAAAGCCGCAACTCCTTGGCCGCGGGTGGTTCGACCGCAAGGCGGTAGGCGTAGTCGGCGTGCCGCTGCGCCTCGCGGACTTCCTCGGTGTTGCGGTCGCGCCACACGCCGCTTTCGCGCAAGAGCCAGTGCGTGCCCAGCCAGCCGCCGCCAAGCAGCAGCGGCGCCCACCACGCGTAGCCCGCGAGCACGGCGGCAGAGGCAAGACCCGCCACCATCTCCACCAGCCCCGAGGCGATGAAATCCATCGAGATGGACATCGGCGGCCCGCTGATGCCCAGGTCGAAGTCCCGCGCCATGGTCAGATCGCTCGTGAGTTTCGGGTTCTCGAGGTGGCCTATCCCAGGGGGCCGCACGCAGGCGGAAATGAGCCTGTCGTTGAGCCACGCGGCGGTCCGGCTGCCAAGATTGGCGCCGATGGCCTGGTGGATCGGTGCAAGAACCTGGAGAGGCACGAACAGGACCCCCACCAGGACCAGCGGTGCAACCAGGTCGTCACCCCGCTGCACCGCGCCCACGAGGCCGCCGATGGCGATGGCGAACAGCGCGGGCAGGAGCCCGCGGAGCACGAGCACGGCCCACCAAGCCACCGCAAGGGTGCGGTCAGCCCGCACCAGGATCCCGAAAAACTTCCACTCGGGTCGAGCGCGGAGGCGTTCGATCATCGATGCAGACCTCCGTCAGCCTCGACCATCGGTGCAGCTCTCCGTCAGCCTCGACACGATTCCTCGCCTCGAGCCATCCCGCGGCCGCCAGGCAAAAGGCCTGCAATATCGACTTCTCCATTCGTGGTTGGGTGTTCTTGAGGCGGGGCGGCTGTCCCCGGCCGTTGGTTCCGTGGCCAGAGCCGCCAAGCTTCGTGCCATGGCATGGTCCGGAGATTCCGGCAGACTCGTTCACGAGACCGAGATGATAGGATACCCGGAACAGGCTCACTTTTTCATCTACAGCTCAACAGAAAGCGAAATCGACAACGTGATACCTGACTGCGTCGCCAATTCCTGTACCACTTCGTGTTGAGCACGATCGCGGTGAATCGCCGGCTTCCGCCGCCCTTGCCACGCGCCGCGCTGGGTATCCATGGTCTGAACAGGTGAGCCCTGATTGTCGAGAAATGTCTAGAAAACGCGGATTTTCAACTGACAAAACGCCCCGAGCGAGGACACAAGTCCTGGCGGCGCCTTGAGTTGGTTGTCCATAATCTGAACACATGTACCGTACATTTGCCGAGAAATATCGAGAAAACGCGGGTTTCCAACTGGCAAAACGCCCGAGCAAGGACAGAAGTGTTGGGAGGAAGCGGAATAGGCCGCCCCCTCTCGGCACCCTGGATACCTCGTTGGCCTCCAACGTCCACCTGGCAACTTTTCTCCCGCCCCGATGGTGGCCGAAGCGGAACGGCCCAGCGGGAGGGCGAGAAAGACCGACCAGATATCCGATGTGCTCCAAGTTGAATTGTTGTGTCCCCGTTCCTGCCGTTCCGTTGCCCGTTTTCTGGCGCCATGGCTTGACGGCGAGCGAGCTAATAAAATCGAAGCTACTGGAGGTGGCCATGACTGGAACCGCCGCCGAATCGAGGGCGGCACGGACAGGATCGGCTCCCCGAATAGTTGAAGTGAGCAGGGGAGAGGCTCACTCGATGTCTAACACCAGGTTGGGTCCATCGAGCGTGATCCGGAAGTGGTTGAGCACATCTCGGCCCAGCAAGACGTAGGGCTCCAGAGGACTGGCCACGACCTCGACCACTCGGGGCGACAGTTCACGGATCTGGATCTGGACCAAGAACGTCGGGAGAGTCGAAAGGTGACCGTCGACTCCGAGTATCGGGAATTCACTGAGCTGGTCGAGCTGTAATTCCTCGACCAATCGCGATGGGATGACGGTCAGATCGGCAGCCGTGTCGAGTTGCGCGGGGCATTCCGCGGCAGCCGTCCTTTCGACGGCTGCGCAAACCGATACGTAAACGAACGGCCCCGTGGGCGAGACTTGTCGGTTGTATCGGTAGTGGCTCATCTCAGGAAGGCCTCCGGCCTCGCCAGATCCGCGGTGTGGGAATTCGCGCCGGCCGCGGGGGCTCGTCGGTGACATGACCGAGGTAAAGGGGAACGTACCCCACGCGCGAGTAGGCCTCCAGGGCCACGGCCACCCGATCCGAGCCGCTGGCGACGACCTTCCCATCATGGATCACGACATACCGGGAAAAGTGCGTCTGGAGGAGCTGCGGCAGCAGTTCGCGGAATGCCCGACGCTCGCGTTCGTACGGGGTTTCCGGGCGGCTGCTGAAATCCAAGTCCGGCGCGGGATACTCGATCACCTCACTCATGATTCCCTCCTCGTCGAACGGGCCTTCAGGCATGTCGGGCGTTCCGGCCTGACAGCACGACGACGCCGGGCCGGAACGCCCGGCCGACATCGTTGCTCTGATTCTATCGGATCCGCCAGCCTGCTTGAAACGTCGGATGGATTGCCGAACCACACACCACCAGTCGCGAGACAGGAGTCGAAGGGCGGATTTGGTCCGTGGCACACAAACCCAGGGCCGACGGCCCGGCGGGGCCGGCCGGGCGACGCCGACGGGCGGGACGGATCGGCTCGGGATGAGTCCGGACCGGACGGGTCGCGAATGTGAAAGGTGACGGCCACCACGAATGTGAAAGGTGACGGCCACCAAATTTGGAGAATAGAGGTAACTGTGGCAAGCCTTATGATTGTTTCTTCGGTCTTCCAGGAGGCCGAATCGTCCATTCCAGCCCCAATCGCTCGGCCGTGTCTGTGACCCAGTTGGGATCGCCGAAGGGCCGACCGCGATTGACGCAGCACCGCAACGCCTCCACTTCGGCTTCTGTTTGCGGTTGATTGACAAGTTGCAGCCAATCGGTGGGGCGAGGCAAAGGCCACGCCGAGAGGATGGGGAACGCCGTGTCTTCGCGCTCCACACGGCGCAAACTCGACCAGCGCCGCGATTCCGCTTGCTCCACGAGGTTTGCACGCAGGGCGTTCCGCTCCACGTAGCGAACGACCTGGTAGAAGTCGTTCGCTGGGCGATGCCCCGTACGAGGCGAGCGCGTGGTGGATGGTCTCGTCCGAGCGCTCCAGAAGAAGGTCGAGCGATTCCTGCCGCTGGAGGTCGCGCCCCATGCGACGGTGGTGCTTGACCTGGTCGGCCACCGTCCGGGCTAGGATGCGCCGGAGCCAGGCGACCAGTTCGTGCTCGCCCTGACCGGCGAAGCCGGCGAACTCGCGGTGGGCCTTGAGGAAAGTCTCCTGCACCAGGTCCGACGGCTCGACCTTGACCCGCAGGGCGGCACCGACCAGCGAGCGGGCAACCAGCTTCAGATCATTGCGATAGAGCTCCAGCAAGCGGCCGATCACCGCCGGGTCGCCGCCACGCGCCTGCTCGATCAACTGCTCGGGCATCGCTTCGCTCGCCACCGCCGGGCCTCCTCGTGCGCAGACGCGCTGCGGCCCTCCATCGTAGGGCCTCCATCATGATAGACGACGCTGCGGCGCGATTCGCACGGAATCCGGGTTGTGAGGCTTTTTAGGCTTTGGCCAGCCACACCGTTTTTCATCCCTTGCCCGTTGACTTTGAAGCTCTCGCTCCTCCTGTACCTCCGGGGGGAACCTCGCTCGCGGGGTCGCTCCTTGTCGTTCGTCCGATCACAAGTTGTTCCCTGCGCAGTCGATTTAGCCTTCTGTATTTTTTCATCCGGCCAGTCTCGTACCCTCTGAGGCGAGATTTCGTCTCCAGGTTGGCGGGATTCCGGAAAGGAGAGTATATTAGGGTAAGTTCCACCCGAATGCCGGAATCGCGATCCGCGATCGGTTTCCGCCATTGCACAGCAACTTCCTTGGCCGATATGACTCGAGATGCTTTGCACCCGGCGTGAGTTGATTGCGCCGGCGTTTCTCCCACCGAGTTTCTGGCAAGAGAGGACCGATGTCCACCGCTGGGAAGGTTCTTGTCGTCTTGATCTTGCTGACATCGTTGGTCTGGATGTTGCTCACGGCGGGAGTCGCCCAGCTCAACCGTAATGGCAACCAGGCTCTGATCGTGCTGACCGAGAAAGTTGCCAAGCTCCAGGATGACGTCAAGAAAACCCAGGATGAGATCGTCCGGGTCATGGACCAGACCCATGTGTTGCACGATAAAATGGATCGAGAGCTCGCGGTAATCAACGCCCGTCAGAATGACGTTCAGCGCCTGGCTTCGAACGTTTTCGAGAATCTTTCCCGTGTCCGCTATGAGCTTGCCACGGTTCAGCAAACCGTGCAAAACGCGGAGCAAGACAGGACAGAGCGGGCGGCGGAGGTGGTTGCCGACCAGAAAGCACTCGACGCGGCCAGGGGCGAGGTCAAGTCGTTGAAGGCCACGGATGAGCAGTTGAGAGCACGCCTGGCGAGCCTACGCAACGAGTTCAAGAAGACTCTTAATAGGAATATCGACATCCTTCATCAGACCGTCAAGTAAGTGATGCCCCAGGCCAGCGCAACGACCCCTTCCCCCTCCCTCCCGAACCCCTGGCGCACTCCCATTTCCCTCAGATTCGATGGAACGCGTTGCAAGGCAAGCCGGAATACCCCACGATAGGGGCACTCTGGCTCGCTCCTTTTTCTCGGATCGCAGCCGGCATCGGGCCGCTTTGAGGGAAGCCATATTTCCCCTGCCGATTGACGTTGCTGCTGCCATGGCCTAGCATGCATTATTCTCAGAGAGTTTTCTGGAGCTACCTCGTTTCTTCATCAAGACGGTCTCCAGGAATTCCAAGTGTTGCAGGAACAGGGGTCGGGGAGAAGCATGGAACCATCGCTACCGGGCGACATTGCGGCAGGATTTGCGGAGGGAGAGTTGCCTCCAGGCCGAGACGGGCATGTCAATGGACGTCCAGTCAATCTGCCCGTCGCGGCCGGTGAACCCTGGGTGGGGATCGTCGCCAACCGGAGTTCCGGGACCGGGGGCAACAACATCCTGGTTCGGCGCCTGGTGGGCAAGCTCGGTAAGCTGGGCTTCGGTACCGAGGTCGCCTGGACTCCTGACGAACTGAAGATGCTCGTGGCCGAGGCGGAATCGCGTCCGGGGTGCCGCTGCCTGGTGGCCGTGGGCGGCGATGGAACGGTCTCGGCGCTGGTCAACGAGCAACCCAAGGTACCGGTCACCGTGCTGCCGGCCGGAACCGAGAACCTGGCAGCTCAGCATTTTGGATTGCGGCGCAATACCGCCGCACTGGCCCGGACCATAGCCGCCGGGCAGGTGCTCCGGGCCGACCTGGGAAGCGCCGCCGGCCGGCGATTCCTGCTGATGACCGGGTTCGGCTTTGACGGCGACATCGTGACCCGGCATCATCGCGCCCGGACCACTCGTTCGGGCAGGGTCAAGCCCACGCATCGGGTAGCTTACGTCGAGCCGATCCTGCGTTCGAGCTTGTTTTATCGGTTTCCGTACATCAACGTGGCGATCGAGGATCCCGGGCGCGAGGAAACCCTGCGTGGCACCACGGTCTTTGTCTTCAACTTGCCGCGTTATGCTCTGGGCCTGCCGTTTGCCCCCCAGGCCAGCCCGGACGACGGGCTGCTCGACCTGGTCGTCTTTCGAGATCCCGGTCCGTTCCAGGCGCTCTACTATCTTTGGCGCGTCTTCCGCGGTACCCATCTCGATCATCCGGGCGTATACCATCGCCGGTTCCGGCGGCTGACGCTGACGTCGAACGAGGCGATTCCCGTCCAGCTTGATGGCGATCCCGCGGGCTTTCTGCTTCCATCCGGGGACGGCGCGGCGAGGGATGGCCGAGCTGGACCGGGCCAGCAGCAGGAGGCGGCACGCGGCTGGACCATCGAGGTCATTCCCGGCGCCATCGATATTCTGGTGCCTTGCCCGCGGACCGCGGCCTCCTCCCCGGTTCCGCTCGTCAGATGCCCCGTCCTGCGTTAGAATCCCGCGCCCGTTCGAGGACTCTTCAGGGTTCCTCCGTGCAGGCAACGATCGGAGTGCCCGCAGGCGACGGCATAACAACGCAGGAAAGGAGCCCTGGCGTGGTCGATTTCATTCCCAACCCCGTGACCGTCGGGCGGATCAAGATCGGCAAGGGCCAGCCCCTGGCTCTGATCGCCGGCCCATGCGTGATGGAGCCTGGAGACCTGACGATGCGGATCGCATCGCGCCTGGTCGAGATTTGCGATGCGCTGGCCGTGCCCTTGGTTTTCAAGGCGTCTTATGACAAGGCGAACCGGACCTCGGTTGCGAGCTATCGCGGGCCGGGTCTGGACGCGGGAATGAAGATCTTTGCCAGGATCAAGGCCGAGACAGGGTTGCAGATGACCACGGACATCCACGAGACTCATCAGGCGGCTCCGCTTGCCGAGGTGGTCGACTTGCTCCAGGTTCCCGCCTTCCTTGCACGTCAGACCGACCTCCTCGAGGCCGCGGCCCGGACCGGCCGGCCGGTCAACGTCAAGAAGGGCCAGTTCATGGCCCCGTGGGACATGGGTAACGTCGTCACCAAGCTGCTCGCGTTTGGCGCCTCGGGAGCCATCTTGACCGAGCGGGGAACGACCTTCGGATATGGCCGGCTGGTCAACGACTTCCGGGCGATTCCCCAGATGCAGGAGACCGGGGCGCCGGTGGTCTTCGACGCCACCCACTCGGTTCAACTTCCCGGCGCCGGAACCGGTGGAACCACCACCTCGGGACAGCGCGAGATGATTCCCACCCTCGCCCGCGCGGCAGTCGCCGCCAGTTGCGACGCCCTCTTCGTGGAAGTGCACCCCGACCCGGACAAGGCCCTGTCAGACGGCCCGAACTCCCTACGGCTTGATGATTTGGAGCCGCTCCTCCGAGTCTGCTTGCGAATTCGCCAGGCCATCGAGCCCGGCCCCACGGGGCAATCTGGAAGAGCCCTCTGAGGCCGGGCGAAGCTTCTTGATCCCGCTGCCGAACCCTCCCTTGCACATTTTCGTACAACCAAAAGCGGGTCTCGACCCAGAGAGCCCTCGATGCGCGCGGGGCGAGATCGCACAATAGAGGCTCCGCCGTACCAGGAGTGTTCACCTTTGAGTCGCCGCATCTATCTGGGTACCGGTCTGGTCTGCTTGGGCGTTGCCTTGGGGCTGGCTGCGGGCTGTGATTACTCGCGTGATCGAGGTGGGGATGTGCCCAGCGGCACCTATCGGCCCGGTATGGTGGCGCCTCCAGGTTCGTCGCGAACCCAGGCGCAGCCCGCGGCTGCCCGAGATTCGACCGAGAAAGCTGCCATCCTGGCGAGCTCGATCGAGCTGATTCAGCGTGCCGCCCTCCAGCCGGGAGGCGACAACTTCGGTCTGGCAACTCAAAAACTCAACCAGTTCTTCGAGGGGACGCCGCAGGCGGACTATCAGCTCGATTCGGCGGCCCGCGCCTTCCTGCAACCGCAATTACCGCCCGCAAAACTGAGCGAGCTCGAGACCACGGTCTGGAGCTTGCGCGATGCCCGTCATCTTGAAGATTGCATGATGTATTACGGGATCGCCAGTCGCGTGGGTGGTACCGGCGATGATCTGGTTCGCGTCCGCCGGGTGTTCGACTGGATCGTGCGACAGATCCAGCTCGTGCCCCCCGGCTCACTGGGCTCGCCACAGCTTCCGCAGGTTCCTGCCCGCCCCTATGACGTCCTCTTGCGGGGCATGGCCACCGAGTCGGAAGGCTACTGGGCAGAGCGATCGTGGCTCTTCATGGCGCTTTGCCGACAGCTTGGGGTCGATGTCGGACTTGTCACCTACTCCCGGGGCAACGTCGTCGAGCCCCTGGTGGGCAGAGCCGGACAGGGCGAGCGCGGCGGAGTGCGTCTCTCAGCAATGGCAAGGCAGCCCAAGCCGGACATCGTCTGGCTGTGCGCGGCCCTGGTCGGCGGCCAGGCCTACCTCTTCGACGCCCGAATCGGCTTGCCCATCCCCGGTCCCGACGGACAGGGCGTGGCAACGCTGAACCAGGCGCTGGCCGCCCCAGCCATTCTCGAGCGGATGAACCTTCCTGGCCAGTCGCCTTATGGAACCAGCCGGGCCTCGCTCCTGGCCAGCCCGTCCCGGATCAGCATCCTGATGGATTCCAGTCAGGGCTTTCTCTCACCCCGGATGAAGTTGCTCCAGCGCGACCTTGCCGGCAAGAACCGCACGATCCTCTACCGAGACCCGTCCCAGCAACGCGATCATTTCGCCCAGGTCCTGGGCGACCGATGCGGCGAGGTCAAGCTCTGGAGTATTCCCCTCTATGTCGAGACTGAACTCTTCAGGAATGCTCAGTTCGTGCAGTCGTCCCTGCAAACTCTGCGGCTCTTCAGTCCCGAATTCCCGTTGATCGTCGCTCGGATCAAGCACCTGCGTGGCGATCTCTCCGGCGCCATCCAGGAATACGTCTCTTTCCGGCTCGCCGAGAACCTCCCGCTGGTCACCGACAAGAAAAAGACCATCCCCAAGGAGATTCAGGATGGCCTCGACATCTATGCGACAAACTACCTGGCCTTGGCCCAGCTTGAGAGGAACAGCCTTGCCCAGGCCGAGAGCATGTTTCTGAGGTTGCTCGAGCTTCTCCCCCAACCCGGCTCGAACCCGCATCGCTACAACATGTTACGCTGGGGCGCTCAGGCGAACCTGGGACGGATCTATGAAGTCAAAGGCGACATGCGCCGGGCCATTGCCTTTTACGGTCGGCTCGACCCGACCATGCAGTATCATGGGAACCTGTTGCGAGCCCGTGATCTCGTCTGGCAGGATCCGATGGCCGCCGCCCCTGATCCCCTTCCCCCGGCGCCCAAGGTGCCTGCAGGGCGGTGAATCGCCAGCAACCCCCGTGACGGGTTCCACCGCCGATCGCTTAGACTCTCCCAGGATTCGCCCTAAGGCTCGGGAACCAATAGCCCGAATACCAGCATACCCAAGGGTTTGAGCTATGGACGGAAGGCCGTTCATGGTACTTTAGAAGGAACCAAGGACCCTCTCGTCGCAATCCGACTGGCAGCTCGATCTCGGGCCGCGATGCACCGGCTGGCCGCTGTCCGATTGGTCGACAACGCGCCCTTGTTAATGACCTCCTGTGGACCTTGACGGGTTGACTGCCTCAGAGACGCCATCATGCCGGATGATCTTGCACGGACCGACAGCCCGCTTGCCGAGCCGGTGCGGCGGGACAGTTCTCCGCCCGAGCGCGATCGAGGCGCGGTCCAGCCCGTGCCGACCGGCCACGGCACTCTGCGCCCCGCAACCGGCACCGGGGGCGATCCCCGAACCGCGACCGATCCGGGCTGGGTCATCGAGACGGTGGTCAGCCCGTTCCACTGCCTGTATCAAGACGCACTTTACTTCCATACGCAGAGCCGACTGGCCCAGTCCGAGGGCGAGGCGGCCCGGCTGGCACGGGCGGCTTTGCTGCTCTACGTCTCCAGCGCCGAAGCCCTGGTGCGGCAGGCCGCCGTCGAGCTCGGCCGCCCCGAGTTGCGGGGCTTGCTGGCCGATCCGAGCCGCCCGCTTCCCCTGGCCGAGGCCTGGCGGCTCTTGCCCGCGATCGTCGCCGAGCCCGGCGTGCCCACCCGCACGTTCGTGCCTGAGTCCGCCCCTTGGCCCCAGTTCGCCGAGCTGCTGATGCTCGAGACCTCGTGGGTCTACCCCGGTCCCCCCTCCACGCGCCGCGCCTACTATCGCTCAACCCGCCGCGACAGCGACTACGAGCCGCTCGAGCCCCATCACGTCCCCCCCGCGCTCCAGCGCACAATCCGAACCGAGACCCTGACTTTTCCGCGCACAGGCCTGCCGCGTGACCCCTACTCTCTTCGCCCTCGCCACCTCGACACCGCGCGTGGCATTCTCGACGCCGCCATCGAAGCCCTCGACCGCCGCATGGGCGGCGCCCTCTGCCAGTCCCAGCGCCATCGCCTCGAACCAGTCCGCGTGATTTATCCGACGCCCAATGGGAGCGGAGTGTGAGGAACTGGCCGTGAATAACGAGACTCCTCACTGATCTCCACCGCCGTCTTGACGCAAACCACGGTGTAACAGGCAGTTGGCTGCGGTTTCCGATGTTTTCGGTCCGGTCGTGGCGAACTCCCTGGGATTGATCCTCTGGCGGCCTCATCCCGGCCGCTTTTCATTGGAAGTTCGCTGCGAATGGACCATCCGTACACTGGTGGAGATCAGTGAGGAGTCTCGAATTTCAAGGCGTGCAGTGGACACGCTATGCATTCCCCCGCCACTTGCCCGTTGTCAAGTTTTGTTGCTGTAAAACTTGACATCGAGCTTCGCCCTTCGCCCGAAACGCTGCGACAGTCTGATTCCCAAGATCATAACCAATTAAATTACAATGGCTTACGACCATGAAGACGCCGCCGCAAACCGACCTCCCAGCCGATCAGATCGAGGCAAAAAAGTTCAATAGCCGTCTTGTCGCCCCGACTATCTTTTTGCAAAAGCCCTTCGGCCAATAGGTCGAAGGGCTTTTTTGCTTGAATACCCGGATCTTTTCGCACGTCGATGCGAGTTTAATTCAGTTAACTCTAGATCATGTATATGTTAATGATTGGAATTATTGGGGCGGCGACTGCGTCATCCGGGGCATAGAACGCGCCTGAAAGCTCCTGTCTCACCAGAGCTTGCGTCTTGGGACGGAAGGGGCAATCACTATTCACGACGCGGCGTAGAAGCCACCTGCAAGTTCCGCAGCGGCAGCGGCGACGATCTTGAGAAACGTGGCGCCAGCACGGTGCCGGTGCAAGGTCCCGAGAGGCCCGAACCCGTGCTCGGCCGGCAGGTGAAGAGCGCCCCCGTCGTCTTCCCAAGGGTACTCGCAATTGTCCGGCCGCCGCCCCGTCGTCATCCACTGCGGGGGCCAGCAGGTCAACCTCCCGAGCGAGTTGTCGGACCATCGCCTCGAGGCCACGAGGCGCGACCTCCAGATCGGCCGCGAAGGCGGACCGCCGCAACAATTCTCTGGCGATCTGCGGCAGAACCTTCGCTGCGAAGCCATGGCTGTGCCTGAGCGTCTCGGGGTTGGCTCCGCCCAGGCAACGGTGGGCTTTGGAGATCTTCTCGCAAGCCATCTGCAGAAAGTGCAGGTGCTGACAGGCGGGGACCGTAGCTCCCAGGAGCACCTCCCGCGCGTCGAGGTCGGCCTGGGCCTGCCGCGCGTAGGCCCGCGACCAAGCATGCAAGGACTGCTTCATGGATCGCCCCCGGCGTGGTCGGCACCCGCCGGCCGTTCGTACGCGTCCCGGACCTCCCAGCCGGCCGGCAGGTCCAGTTCCTTGCGCTGGATGGCTTCGTATTCTTGTGGCGTGACCTCGATAACGACGGACGGATAGTGGAGGCCGCTGGCCGGGTGGGGCGGAAAGCCGACAGGCATGATGCCCGTGGGCACCGTCTGCTCGTTGACCTCCAGCAGCTTGATCCGAAGGTAGTTCGGATCGGGGCCCTCAAGGCGGTAGATGGCCCGGAGGCCCGGCTCGACCTCGTAATGAGCCCGAGCCAGAGCGGCGGCCTCCTCCATCACCTGCTGGTGGGTCTCCAACTGCCCCTGCTCGAAGACTTCTTCACGGTCAGGTTGGTCCGGCCGATTCTGAGCGCGTCCTCCCTCGGTCTCGATACGATCGGGCATGACTCTCTCCTCTCAGCGGGGCGGCGGCGGCCGGAATCCCAGCCGCGCGGCCTTCTCAGCCAAGGCGTGATCGATCAGCACCGAGGCCGGCATCCGCGCCTGCTCAGCGAACTCGTTGATCCAGTCGCGATACTCCGGTCGGCCCTTGAGCATGATCACGGCGACCCGGTCGTCCGACCGGGCTGTGGTCCTCGTCTCCCGGCTGGCCGCACTGCCGGCCTTCGTGTGTGCCATGTGGTCCCCTTTGTTCAGGCCCATCATACTCCTCGGCCCACCATAATGGTAGTCCTTGGGTAGTCGGAGTCAAGGCGCTGGGGGTTCAAACCAGGCTGGCATCTGTTCTCTCCTCTTCTCCCCTTCCCGTTGCGTCTTCCCACGCAGTAGGCGCAGTCGGCTGACGTGGGCCAATACGTTCAAACGAAAGGGCCGGGACCGGGCTCGTTTACCCCCTCTCGGACGGCGGAAGATCCAGCAAGGCCCGCAGGGCGGCTCGTTCTTCCCGTATGCTCAACCGTTTCGGCGGCGGGTCAGGTTCCGCCAGCCGTTTCCGGTGGCGGACGCGACGGGCTTCGGCGCCCTCGCCTTTGGCTTCCTCTTCATCGACGATCGGCGGGAAACTGGCCGGCTCGTCGAGGTCCGTGATGATTCGGGTCAGCACCCGAAGCACCCGTTGACGGTCGAACGAGACGTGTTCCGTCTCGGCATCGGTCTCGAGTCGCAGGTTCTCTAAGCACCGGCACGCTGGCTGTCCAGCAAACTGGAGGGCTTAGCGCGGTTTGCTCGCGCATTGCATACAGCGATCAAAAAAGGCCGTGGTGCTCATACCTTCTCCCCGCGGGAGAAGGTGCCCCGCAGGGGCGGATGAGGGCTGAGCTGCTTGCTTTGGCCCGCAAATCCCCTCATCCGGCCGTTCCGGCCCTAGCGTTGTTTTCTGCTCCGATGCTACTGGAACCCCAATCTGCAAGGGATGCCTCTGGTCCTTCTCCCTTCGATGCAAAACATCAAATCGGGGTTCGCGCCCGGGCGGGTGGGCCACTATGCTTGGGCCTTTCCGACGACACCCTGACGGATGGAGCCAAGGACGATGCGCGTCTTGATGGTCACCTCGTTTCCGATCCCCGGCGAGTACGACGGCACGGCAATGCTGCCGATCAAGATCTTGCGGGCCCTCAAGCCGCGGGGAGTAGACGTGGTGGTCGCCTATCTCCGGCTCAGGCCCCCGACGGGGCTCCGGGCCCGGTCTGAGGATTTTGAAGGAACGCCCGTGTTCAACATTCCCCCGGCTGGCTGGATTGGCGGTTCGGGATTGCGGCGAATTGCCAGGGAGTTCCCGTTCGACGTCGTCCACGCCCAGCATTATGGCGGGGCGACGCGGGCGTACGCCGCCTGCCGCCGCAATGGCTGGCCATTGGTTTACGAGATCCACTCGCTCCTGGGCGATGAAGTGGAACGCAAGCAACTGGGCCGGGGGCTGGCCTTCCGCTCGTATCTGGCGGTCGAGCGCGGCGTTTTCCAGCATGCTGCGCAAATCATCGCACTAGGCGAGCCAGTCAAACAGGTTGTCGTCACGGAGAAGGGGGTTCCGGCCGACCGGGTGAGCGTCATCTATCCGGGCATCGACCTGGCCGAGTACGAGCGTCCCGGCAGACCGGCGTCGATCCCCGGCGTGCACCCCGAAAACAAGGTCATCATGTACGTCGGCAGCATCGTCCACCCCAACCAGGGTGTGCCGATCCTGATCGAGGCATTGCCGCAGATCTTCGAGTCCCGGCCCGATGCCCGTTGCGTCCTGGCCGGCGGTCCCGCCGAGGCGGGCGAGCGTTACCGTGCCCGGCTCGGTCGGCACGGCGAGCGATTGATCGTCCTGACCGGCCAGACGCCCGATCAGGTTGTCGCGCTGTCGCGCCGCGCCGATGTCCTGGTCCATCCCCGACTCGCCTGTCGTGAGAACTACTCCGTCCAGAGCAAGATCGCGGTCTATCTCGCCGCCGGCCGCCCGATCGTGGCGACCGACTTCGGCGATTACCAACACCTCCTGGGCCGCTCCGGCGCAGGCCTCTTGACCCCCGTCGCCGCCGGCCCGCTGGCCGAGGGAATCTTGAAGGTTCTCGCTGATCCTGACCTGGCCGCTTCCCTCGCGGCCGCATGCGGCCCCGTGGCCCGCGAGCATTTCGCCATGGACCGCAATATCGACCGTTACCTTGACGTCTACCAGCGTGCCATCGCCCTGGGTCCAAGGTAAACGTCTCGGGGTCTCCATGGATGGCCGCACGTTCCACCCTGGTTGGTCAACCTTGACACCCTTCGCGCCCTGCCGATATGGTAGAAATTTGCTGCGATGCCGCCGCCGTGGCTCAAGGGGCAGAGTACCCCTTTCGCCAGGCGGAACCCCCGTTTTCTTGAGGACGGCGGCCGGAACAAGGCGAATCGACACTTGCCACCTTAGCTCAGTTGGTAGAGCGCAGCTTTCGTAAAGCTGAAGTCCAGGGTTCGAGTCCCTGAGGTGGCTCTTGCGAGGGCAGTAGAGACAAGAACAGGAGCGACCCCGCAAGCGGGGTCGCTCCTGTTCTCGCGAAGCGTGCACGAGCGCGCGGCGAAAAATCTTATTAAGTCGTGACCCGGTCTCGACGAAGGATAAAGTAAACCAAAAAGACTTGCCATGCTGTGAGGATTGATGTATTGTAAGAGACGTTGGGTGGGTGCACCAGTCGATGTAGACCAGCGAGCGGCGAGGTTGCCGGGTGGCCAC
Organism: Isosphaeraceae bacterium; assembly: GCA_049516015.1. Lineage (GTDB taxonomy): Bacteria > Planctomycetota > Planctomycetia > Isosphaerales > Isosphaeraceae > Aquisphaera. Next base: position 17,582 of record JBEKTN010000008.1, read on the forward strand.
TCGACAGCAGGGTTGAAGAGAGCGGCCGGGCAACCTCGATCGAGGCCTCGGCCGTTCTCATGCGCGTTGGGGATTCTGGATCGCTTCCAGGAAGTTTGTTACCCCGTTGTTCCTGGCCCCTCGGCGCTCACCAGCTTGCGTGGATTCAGCGCACCCTGGAGCATCACTGCGAATTCGCTGTCTCCAGAGGCGGCCTTGCCATCCGCAAGGGCGACGAGCCAGACTCCAAGGTTGAGAGCTTCGCCCCTGGTAAGTCTGGTCGGGATGGGATTCGACAAGGCGATGGCAGGCGCTCGCCAGATGGTGCGCGCGTCTGGGTAAGGAGCGTGGCCTGGGTAAGCCCGTCTGGGCCGGTTGCCCAGGATCGGACCGCTCGGAGGCTCCGAGCGGTCGTGGACGCTGAGGACTGCGGCACCATCTGGCGAGCGCCAGGGATTTCTTGCAGGCTGACGGGGGAGAGGAGCCGGGGATTGGCCGGGTCTTCGATCGTCGTCCTGGCCGATGCGCTCAGCCTGGGGTCGTCGGCGAGGAACCAGAGAAGGGCGGGGTGTCGAGCAGAAGCTTCACTCCATGTACTCCCGGAACTGTTCGAGCGGTTCGTCAAAGTCGTCCGACATCCAGATCTTGCCCTTGAGACTTCCCGCCTTGGGGTAGCCGGGCCACGCCGCGGCGCCGCTGTCGTGCTTGGGCTTGGGCTTGTGGACGAGGACGAATGACTCACCTGACTCGGGATGAATTTCCACGCTCTTACCCGTCTCGACCAGGGCCAGGAGTTCGGGCAAGCGTTTCTGGGCTTCGGCGACAGTCACCTGGATCACGGATTTGGCTCCTTTGGCAGCGATGAGGGACGTGTGTCAGGCAGGAGCCTTACACCATGGACTCCCTCATCTCCTCCAGCGGTTCCTTGAAGTCATCGGGGACGACGAGCCGCCCTTCATCCTGTCCTGCCTTGGGCACCCCGGTCACCGGCGGACCAATACTGTTCGGCCCCAAAGATGCTCTATGCCGATCATACACGAAAGGCTCATCCTGCGTTTCGGGGGGTTGGCGTGACCAGCAGTTCAATCAGCGCACCCAGCAACGCTTTGCCCCGTTTTCGAACATTGTGAACGGGCATGGTTCAACTTCAGCATCTTCGCAGGTGACAAGAGCTGGGTGGCTGGGGTCGAGCTGGCGACAGCCAGCGAGCCCCCAGCGCGGAAGCCTCGGATCTGGGGGCGTCGCCCTCGGGCGTACAAAGCCAATTTGGAATCGAAGCAAGTTCTGGAATCGCAAACCTGTAAGTCAGAAACTGCCGGGGCGGAGGGGAGAAAACAAAGCCAAAGTTCCAGGGGGGAGACGACCAGAAAGCCGAGGTCGCAATGGCCGACCGGCTCGGCAGAGTGGCCGGCGGCCGGTGGCCAGTGAAGCCGAAGGCAGGGAGATAACGCTCCACGCCCCACGCCCAACCCTTTTCTCTACCGCACGCCCGTCCAGTACCGGTGAAAAGTCGATCTTGTACAAGCTGGTTCGGGGGGCGCCGAAGGAGACGTTCCTGGTTCTCGTGGCCGACCGCGAGGACTGGGCAATCTGCTGCCCTGCGTCGTAAGTGAGCTCCAACCCAGATCAAGGCGACGGCCACTCGGATCCAGGCACTTCGCTTGAGATACGGCAGCTCGGATTCGCTTGAGTTTGATAAAGGGGAGCCAAGACTCGTGTGAGTCATAGGAAGAGGTGCCCCGCGAGCGAATCGAAGCTCTCGGTGCCTTGCTCGAGAAATTCTCAAGGGCCTCGAGCAAAAAGCCGATAACTGATCTGGTACTCCTTGTCTACTCCTAGTAAAAGGGGCTCACCGCGGTGAACGCGATCCCCTCGGAATCCCGTACATCCCGAACACGACGTTCGGGGGGGGTGAGTTTCAGGGATGTCGCAAGCACCACGGGACCGCTGGTCCTTCGCGTCCGGGTTCGAGACTTCGGTCTCGAGCGAGGCGAGCCGGTCAGGCTCGAGGACGACTGGCTCGGCGGGATGCGGCGCGCCAAGAAGGCGGGTCGTGTGGGCCCTGTCGCGAGGCTGATCGCCCAAGGAAGGGTCGGGCTTCATTCCCGGCATATCGCACTTCATCTCGCCATACATCGGCTTCTTTCGGCTCCGGCGTCCGCTCATCAGAAGGCGGACCGTCTGCTCCTGGTATCGCCAGCCCGATCCGGGCGCGGGAACCTGGAGAAGACCCGGCCACGCACCTCGCGAACCGAGGCCCAGCCGCTTTTGTGTCCCACGCCTCGGATCGAGGTGCATGACGCCAAGCTGGTCCCGAACGGGTTCGATGCCACCGCGTCAACCCGCGGTTTATCCCGAGGGAAAGGAGTCCTTGCGGCATGAGTATCGCCTCCCTTTTGATCACCCTGATCACCGCAATACCATCGAGCGCCGCAACCTCCGAGCCTGTCCTCCTCGACTTCCACGCCGAGTGGTGCGGACCCTGCCGCCAGATGCGCCCGGCCGTGGCGCAACTGTCGCGGAAGGGCTACCCGATCAAATCCATCGATATCGATCAGGCTCCCGACTTGAAAGAGAAATACGGCGTTGACGCGGTTCCCACCTTCATCGTGGTCGACCCGCATGGCCGCGAGCTCGGTCGAACTTCGGGAAGCCAGCCCGCCGCGCAGCTTGCCCGGTTCTATCTCGATGCCAAGGCCAAGGCGCAACCCCCCGCCAACTCTCGCGCCCACGCTGACGGCGATGCGGGTGATGACCGGGACGGCGATGCGGACGAAGCAGATTCCGACCGCGACGCCGCCACAGCGGCGCGAAGCCGGGCGGACCAGAATGCAGGGCCGGAACGCGACGACGAGAAGCAGGCCGAGCCGGAATTCCAGAATCCCAAGCCGTGGGAAACCGTGGTCCGCATCCGGGTCCTGGCCCAGGGTTCCGTCGGCTTCGGTTCCGGCACGGTGGTTCATAGCTCGGAAAAAGAGACCCTGATTCTGACCTGCGCCCATATCTTCAAACTCGACGGCCCGCGGCAAGCGGCGCCCGAACGCTTTCCCCGCAAGATCATGGTCGATCTCTTCGACGGCAAGCTGCACGGCGAGCGGCCGGCCCAGGTGCACTTCGTCGAATCGGTCGAGGGGCAGGCGATGGACTACGACTTCACCGTGGACGTCGGGTTGATCCGGATCAGACCAGGCCGCCGGCTGCCGGCCGCGCGGGTCGTCCCGGCGCACTGGGAGCCCCGATCGCGGATGAAGATGTTCACCGTCGGCTGTTCCGAGGGCCAGGACGCCACAGCCTGGGCCACGGTCATCATCAACCCCCAGATGCACGGGCTTGCGGGTAACCCCACTTACCAGGCCATCGAGTGTATGACCGCCCCCAAGCAGGGACGGTCCGGAGGCGGGCTGTTCACCACCGACGGCTACATTGCCGGAGTGTGCAACTTCGCCGAGCCTCACGGTAATCATGGTCTGTACGCGACTCCCCGTTCGATCTACAGCCTGCTCGACCGCAACAGCCTGATGGCTTTATACGCGCCGGTCCGAAGCGGATCGGGCGCCTTGCTCGCCAGCCGCGATCGTTCGCGGGCTCGCGGCGATTCGCCGATCACGATCGCCCGGGGACAGTCGCCCGATGCTCACGAGCCGGATCGAATCGCCGTGCATCCGGGCGATGTGACTGTCCCGGAACCCGAGCTGCTGGGAATCAAGCCTCCGCTGGCGACCCGACCGACCTCCGCCTCAGGTGGAGGCCAGGGTACGACCCGGCGCATGGCCTGGCATCCCACTCACGCGGCCCCGGCAACCGTTGCCAAGCTCTCCACTCCCGAACCCGCCGGGAAGACCGAGCAGACCGATCTGAACATCGATTCCGAGGCCGACCACGATCGCTTCAGCCACTTCGAGTCCGATCAGCCGGCCGCGGAGAAGAACATCAATGCCGAGGATATCCCGTCCGTCGCGGGTACAGTCGCCCAGCCGCCCGCGAAATCGCGGTGGCGCCCCGCGCGCTCCAGCGCGGGGAATGCTTTCTCCGAGAGCGCCGACCATAATGTCCACCTTGGAAACCCGGGCGGCCTTTTCGAGACGGTGGGCCCGGGCTAGACGGTTGACTTGCAAGGGACGGAATGTCACTCTCTGGGTCAACGGGGCCGTGACCAACCAGTGGAAGGCTTGCGGGGTTCCGCGGGGCTATGCCGGGCTCGAGGCCGAGGGCTGGCGCGTCGAATTCCGCAACGTCAAGGTCAAGCTGCTCTGAGATGCCCTGGTTCGGCAACCGCTGAGATGATCCTGGCCAGCGGACCCGCGGATCAGGAGGGGACCACTTCAAGCCCCAGCTCTTTCAGGACGCCCTGGAACTTTTCGAGCAGATCTTCGGGCACGGCCACCGCCGTCGGGCCGAGGCGGTCGCCCAGGAAATCGCGGGTCGCGGGGTGCTGGAGCAGGCCGTCGGCGAGTTCGGCGGTGGGAGTGAAGAGCACCAGCATCCGGCGGGCTTTCAGGGCGATCGGCGTCGCCGCGGTGCTCTTGAATAGCAGCCTGATCGCCGGGGAGGGGGGTGCTCCCGTTCTGCGCAGGAACCACTCGACGATCTGGCCTGGGCTGATACCCAGCGCGGCGGCCCGAGCCATCGAGCCCGCGCTGACAATGTAGCGGCGAGGCGGTGTACCGGAGACCGTGCCCCGTGAAGGGTTCCGGGCCGTGGGAAGCTCGTCGGCAATGCGGAAGAGCTCGGCATCGATCAGCAGATCCGATCGCGTCGGATCGAGCGCCAGGGTCACGCCGTCGGGCTCGATGGAGACGCACTTCTCCGGCGGATGGCGGTAGTCGCGCGAACCGCTGGTCCGGATCCGGTCGGTCGGAATCTGCTGCGGACTTTCGACCAGCAGGAACCGGTCGGCGACCGGAATGAAGGTCTTGAGGTCGTCCTCTTGCCAGGCCGCCAACGCCTGGTCACGCTCCGTAAGGGAGGCAAACTCGATCAGGGTCGCGGCGGCGTAGAAGATGATCCGCTCACGGCGGCTGGTCCACCGCCCGATGGCGTCAGGAACGAGCGTGGGCAGCGGGCGCTGGCTGTGCCGCGTCAGAATCTCGAGCATCTGCTCGGGCGTTTGCCCTCCTTCGAGTCCCAGCACGATGGACTCCTGCGTCAACTTCAACTCCAGGGCCGCGCCGATCTTGGTCCACCAGGCGAAGCGGCTGAGCTGTCCCACGAGCTGCGGACTGAGCCCCTGGCGATAGGCAATGATCTCGAAATTGGGCTGGACGAACAGGAAGTGCTCGAACGTGGGCCGCGGAGGGGGCGGAGGGCCCATGGCCAGCACATAGCGGCCCAGCGGGGTGAGTTGCACGACCGTGCGGCCAGTTCCTTTCTCCTCGCCGGTGCGGACGAGTCCCATCGCATAGCCAGAGCCCAGGAGCAGCAGGCGCAGCAGCCGCTCGCCCCGCGCGGGGCGAGCGGGCTGCGAACCGTTCCGCGCTCGCGGGCCGCCCCCGCGACGTCCCGCCCCGGCCGCGGCCTCCGGGTCCGAGCGCAGGCTCGGTCGGTCCCATTCGGGGCTCATTGTCCGCAGTTTCTGGGCCAGGTCGTCCAGAGCCACCCACTCGTCGTCTTTCAGGCACGCCAGCCAGAGCAGCACGGCCGGGCGGAGGAACGTCAGAGGCAGCCGGACCTCTTGGTTCTCGTCGGGGGAATTCTCCCATTCTTGCCATTCGCGCAGGCCCATCCAGTTGGTGGCGATCATCTGCGGCAGGTGCACGGCGTTATCGATCCAGAATCCCGGTCCGGCCGCCTCGAGCCGTTCGCCGGCCGCGTCGGCATGGATCAGCCCCACCCGGCGGGCCAGCGACAGCCAGAGCAGGGACATCGCGGCAACAGGTTCGAGGGCGTCGCTGATGGCGCCGGAGAGGACCGGGTCTTCCTCGATCCGTTCCAGATCGCGCTTGTAGAGCGCCCCTTGCCCGGTCTGGCGGAGCGGCTCGATTCCCACGCGCTGCCAGATCGCGGCCAGCCTGAGAATCGGCTCCAGACCATCCGACTCGCGAATCTGCCCGACGCCGTTCGCCGCGGGCGTCAGCTTCCCGTCGGGCCGGCTCACGCGGACGGCCTGGGGCACCGCGGGGTGGGCCCTCAACTGCAGCAAGTGCATGGGCCCCTGGTCGATCCTGGCATGGAAACCGTCGATCGCTCGCAGGTCGGGCGCGGTGTCGAGGGCAAGCAAGCCCAGCTCGAGCAGGGCGAAGATGGCGGACCTCGGCTCGACGCCCAGGGTCGCCAGGGCTTGGCTCAACCCCGCGAGCGGCCAGACCGACGTCTCGGTCAGCGCGAAGAGGCCCAGGGCCTGGCGGGACCCGAAGCTCAGTCTGGCCAGAAGCTCGGCGACGTCACTCGCGGAATCAAGCTGTGCAGTCAGGTCGGCGGCCAGAGTGCTGGGTCGAACCGCATCACTCTCCAGCTTGCGCAGCCGGACGATCGCCCCGAGCTTGGCGGCCTGATACCGCGCCAGAGCGGATCGGAAGGCCAGCCGGGGATCGAGCGGCTCGGCACCAGCCTCGCCAGGGATGGTCGGCGGCCCGGCCGGATCAGAGCTGGAGGTGGGCAAAGCGGCCATCACTGCCTTTCCTCTAGCGGACGATCCGGGGCGTGTGGCCCATCCGCCGCAGCTCGTCGATCGCGGCCTCGGCCTCGTCGGGCTTGACCAGCAAGAAGTTCTCGGAGAGCCGGGCGAGCACCAGCCTGGCCAGGGATTTCCTGGCCAGCAATTCCTCGGCGAGCACAGGCTCGGAGGTGCGAATGAGCGTCACGTTCTTGTGCAGCTTGACGGGCATCCGGGATGGCGCGCGGCTCATTGGTGCTGGTTCCGGCGGTCCAAGGAAGCGAGTGGGAAGAACTCGGGTTCGCGGCTCAGCCGGCCGCTTCGGAACGAGCCATGATCCGCGTGGTCAGCTCGGATTCGTCCACGATCTCATAACTGTAGCCCTGCTCGGTCAAGAAGAGCTGGCGATGATGGGCAAAGTCCATCTCGCGGGTGTCACGGGTGACGAGCGTGTAAAAGCAGGCGGGCTTCTCTCCTTCCTTGGGACGAAGGATTCGCCCCAGCCGCTGGGCCTCTTCCTGGCGGCTGCCGAATGTACCGGAGACCTGGATCATCACGTTGGCGTCGGGAAGATCGATGGCGAAATTGCCAACCTTCGACAGGACGAGCCGGCGGATCGCCCCGGCGCGGAACCGCCCATACAGGTCTTCTCGCTCGGCGTTCGATGTCGCGCCGGTGATCAGGGGAAGGTCGCAGCGTTCGGCGATGCGTCGCAACTGCTTGAGATACTGGCCGATGACCAGCACCCGGTCCTCGGCCGCGTCGTGCCGTTCGAGCAGCAGCTCGACCAGGTCTTCCTTGACCGGGTTCTCGCTCGCCAGGCGGAACTTGTCTCGCCACTCGGCCAGGGCATAGTCCATCCGCAAATTGGCAGGCAGCCCGAGGCGGATTTCATGGCACTGGGCCTCGGCGATCCAGCCCTTGGACTCGAGCACGCGCCACGGCACGTCATACTTCTTGGGCCCGATCAGGCTGAAGACGTCTTCCTCGCGGTGATCTTCGCGAACCAGGGTGGCCGTGAGCCCGAGCCGGCGGCGGGCCTGGATGTCGGCGGTGATCCGGAACACGGGCGCCGGCAGCAGATGAACCTCGTCATAGATGATCAGCCCCCAGTCACGCTGGTTGAACAGGTTAAAGTGGGGGAAGTCGCCGTCCTTCTTGGGCCGGTAGGTGACGATCTGGTAGGTGGCCAGCGTGACCGGCCCGATGGCCTTGGAGTCGCCGGTGTAGGTGCTGACCTTCGCCGGGTCGATGTCGGTCTTGTCGAGGATTTCGCGCCGCCACTGTGCCACGGCCGTCGTGCTGGTGGTCAGCACCAGGGTCTCGGTCTGGAGCGCCGCCAGGGCCGCCAGGCCCACGATCGTCTTGCCTGCGCCACAGGGCAATACGATCACACCCGAACCCCCCTTGACGTCGCCACCGGCGTGAAAGGCAGCGACGGCTCCCTGCTGGTAATCGCGAACCAGAAACGGCAGCCCCGTCAGCGTCTCTTGCCGGAGGTTCAGCAAGAGCCCTGCGCCCGGTGTGTATCCGGCGAGGTCCTCGGCCGGATAGCCCACGGCGATCAGTGCCTGCTTGAGCACGCCGCGATGGGCGTCGTCAATGCCGAAGCTGGTCGGATCCAGGCGCTCTCCCAGGTAATCGCGCACTCCCCGCTGCCGCGCCAGCTCCTCCAGCAGCGGTTGATCCTTGGTGATCAGCCGGAGCTTGCCGTCGATCCGCTCGAGCCGTACTCGACCATAACGACTCACCAGATCGCGCAGATCGGCGGGTAGGTTCGGAGGAATGGGAAACTTGGAATAGGTCTCGAGCCCCGCGACCATCTCTCCGGCGGTCATCCCGGCGGCGGCGGCGTTCCAGAGCGAGAGCGGCGTGAGGCGATAGGTGTGAATATGCTCGGGGCTCTTCTCCAGCTCGGCGAAGGGCGCGATCGTGTCGCGGGCCTCGGCGTGCAGCGGGTTGTCCACTTCCAGAAGGATCGTGCGGTCCCCTTGCACGATCAGCGGATTGGCGGGGTTGTACTGCATGGGCTCCTTGCCGGATCGAGGGCAAAGCGGGTGGATCGGATCAGCCTGGTCCGAGATCCTCTTCAGCAAAAACGCGAACGCTCCATGTTAGACGCACAGGGATGGGGCTGGCAAGGGGCGCTACACCCATCTCGCGAACGCGAGTCGTGACAGACCTCGAGATATCGCTTCGGTTGGCTTGGTCCATCGTCGAAGAATCTGGCGTAATTTGTTTGAGGAATTGCGTTTACGGAGAATACACTGGCTTCGTTCTGGAGAATTTCAACTCCCCTTTCCAGGGCTTTGGCGAGACGAACCGATGCTCCTTGGGATGAGTGCAAGGCTCTGAATGATTGCAATTGGCGCATGATTCACGTTGTTCCTATTGTGCTACACAGACACGGGATTCAGCGCACATTCATCAACTTGGTCGCGGCGGAAACCTCACCCGTTCACAGGTGGAGGAGGAGCCGTGCCCCTCACCCGTTGACCGTTCTCTTGTGGCCAAGGCGCTCAACCCCCGTTTGTTCAGGCGTGCCTGCCGGATGGCCATAGGCCGCAATGCCTGTTCTCTCCTTGATTTCCCGGAATTCGCCCAAGCAGTTAGGTATGGTGTCCCCGGAACTCCGAAGCAGTTGGGTATGGTGTCCCCGGAACTCCTGTCCCCGGAACTCCGAGCCGAGACAAAACGCCTAAATCTTGAAGAGAGTGATGTCCGGCCCTAATGAAACAGAAGGGAAAACGTCTAACCTTGAAGAGAATGATGTCCGGCGCTAACGAAACCAGAGCGGCAATGCTACGATGGTTCGGTGAAGAGAACTCAGTTCAGGAGGTAAGGTGACGAGAAACATGCATGGGTTGTTGAGTGCCACTCTCGTTGCATGTACGGGACTGGTTTCCGCAGCGAACGCTGCCCAAGATCGGGACTATCGAAATTCTTCTCCCGGCGGGAAAGACCTGAAGGCGGCGTCTTTCTCGGGCGAAGAGCGAGTGAATGCGATCTCCCCGCCGACGGCACTCCGGGCGCTGCCGGAGACCCGGAGCGAGAAGCGGATCGCTCCTCGCACTCGAGAGACTCACACGGTGCTCACAACGATCGACAAGTTCGCGACCGGGGCCGGCACGACCGTCCGGCCCGCGTTGCACGATCCGGGCTCCAATAAACGACTCCTCTCGGACACCGGCCCGGCCGCCGTAGTGAACGTCCTCGGCCACGAAGCGGCGTTGATCGACCAGTTGGATGACGTGACGAAAACTCGGTCGCGATGGCTGAGGGATCGGAACGAAGGTCGCGACCGCGAGCTGCAACTCCCGTTCTCCAGGTCCCGACGCGACTGAGCGAAACCGTGAGGCGACGCTGCAACCTGGAGGCAACCGGTCTGAACTCCCAAGGAGATTCGAGAATGAGATGTCCATCCAAGGTACGCCGCCGATGGCGAATCTCAGTGCTCGTGTGCGCGTTCCTCCCGTGGATATCGGGTGTGGCCCGGGCGGCCGAGCCCGACGCGGATCACTCACTGTTGAAGCGTGTCTCGGAGCAGCTCGTGTCCGTGGCGTCGCCTGTGCCGGACTACGTCTGGCCACCGACGTTCGAGATCCTCGCGGATAAGGACATCCAGGCCTTCGCGAGCGACGAGAGGACCCCCGAGGAGAGGCGCGAGGGGAAAAAGGTCCGTCCCAGAGTCGTGGTTCACAGCGCTACGATGACCGAAGTGATCCAGGGCGACGCCGACCGATTGGCGCTGATCCTGGGGCACGAACTCGGGCATGTCGTCCTGCGGCACATCGAGAGTCCTCGTGGGCGGACCCCTTTCGTCCAGAATGCCTTCACACGGGCCCAGGAATACGCAGCGGACGATAAGGGAATGGAGCTCGCGCTGGCGGCCGGCTTCTCCCGCTTGCGCGGCCTGAAGGCCTTGCGGCGGGCGATGGAGCTTGGTCCGAGGTTCGTCTCCTTCGAGGCCCTGGGGCATGACCACCCGTCCTGGGAGGATCGGCTCAAGCGGATCGACGAGAGGGATCAAGCGCCCCTCTGGCAAGCTATGAGCGCCTTTCGCAATGGGACCTATTTCCTGATCAGCGAGCAGTACGACTCCGCGGAGCAGTGCTTCAAGGAGGTGACGAAAGAGTTCCCCGGTTGCCCCGAGGCCTGGGCGAACCTCGGGTACACAAAGCTGATGGAATACTGCGACAAGCTCGATGTCGACGACCTCCGCCGCCTCGATGTCGGCCACCTCGTGATCGGCGGGTTCTACCGCACTCCTGGTTCGCTCGAAGCCAAACTGCGGGGGGTCGACCCCGAACTCTGGTGGGACGCCGTCGGCGCTCTGCGCGAGGCGCTGCGGCTCAAGCCCGACTTGATCCTGGCGCGGTCGAACCTGGGTGTGGCCTACCTGGTGCATCCCGAGGGCAAGGACGTGGGGCGGGCGACGGAGTATCTCCTGACGGCGGCCGAGGCGGCCGAGGCCGACAAGGACCTTGACCCCATCGCCCGCGCGACCGTTCTGATCAATGCCGGCGTGGCCGAGCTCGCCGGGGGTCATCCCGAACAGGCCCGACGCATCTTCGACCGGGTCGAGAACGAGCCCCGGTCCTTCCCCCGGTCGATCTCCGGGGCCGTGCAATACAACCGTATGCTCCTGCTCCAGGCCTCCGCCGACCTGGACGATCGCCGCAAGGCGCTGGCGAACCTCGGGAGCTACCTGCGATCGGTGGGCCAGAACAGCGCCTGGTGGCCTCTGGCCTACGACCGCTACGCCACGCTCTGCCAGGCCCTGGGCCAGCCGCCGAAGTCGCAGGACGCGCTGCGGAGCCAGGCCCCGCCCCGGCTCAAGCCGCTGTCGGCGATCGAACTCGGGCCCAAGACGAGGGTCGAGCTGGGAGATCGTGTCTCCGAGGTCCGGCGCCGGCTCGGGACGGTCCAGGCGGTTCCGGTGATCGCGCGGACCAACCTCGTACGGTTGATCTGCCCCGATCGGGGAATCGAGCTGCTGTGTACCGAACAGGTGCTGGCGATCTGCCTGCGCGGTCCAACGGCTCCGCCGCTCTCGCTCCGGACGACGGGCCTGGGGGCGAACAACAAGGCGTTGCGAGTCGGCATGGCCGAAGCGGAGCTCGATCAAGTTCTCAAGGACCAGGATTATCCCGTATTCAAGGAGCTGATCGTCCCGGACGTCCACTACCAGTATTACCGCGAACTTGGCCTCGCGGTCCGGCTCCGGCAGGGTGTGGTCGAGGAGCTGGTGATCGTTCAACTCCCGCATTAGCATGTCTTGTAGTCGTCGCAAGATTCGGCCCGAACCGTTCGAAGTTCATTCGTTTTCGAGAAGAGGACTTGCATGATGACCCCCAGCCTGATGAGACGTACCGCCGTGGCCCTGCTCGTGGTCGCCTCGGTCGGTGGGATCGGTTCGGTGGCCAGGGCCGACGACAAGCCCCCCAAGCAGGCCGCCCCCAAGACCCTTGAGCAGTTGTTGAAGGAGACGGGTTTCGCCTACTCCCGGCCCAAGGAAGGGGTGTATCGAGTGGCTGTGGAATCCGGCGGCGAGGTTTCGATGATCGTCGTCGAGGAAAGGACGATGAGTTGGAAGTCCCGGGACGGTTCCCCGACGAAGGTCGCCGTGCTTTACACGCAGGTCACGCCGACGCTCCCCCGGGAATTCAAGATCCCCCCGGCAATGCTGATGCGGCTCGCCGAGCTCAACGACAAATTCACGTTCGGCAGCCTCAGCGTCGGCGGCTCCGGCGAGAAGGTCGTTTTCTACAACGCCTCGTTCTTCCTCCGCAACGCCGACAGCGAGATGCTCTACGAGTACCTCATGCTGGCGCATTCATCCCGCACCAGTTCGCGGAAGGAACTCGTTCCCTTCTTGCAGGATGCGTCCGGCAACTGAGGCCGATGAGGGTTCGCGTGGGGGGCCGGGCTTTCCGTGCAAACAGAACCGTTCACCAACGGACGGAGGAAACCGGTTTCGATGGTGCAACCGGGCTCCTCCCGTTCCAATGGGAGATCACCTTGGGAGAACGACACACGAGGGCGGTGACATCATGGAATCTCGAAACCGGCGTGAGCTGATTGTTGAACATCCCCGCACCCGGCACGGGGCCCACCGGGGCACGGTTGCGGGGCTGCTGAACATCGCGGTGCTGGTCGCGTGCCTGGCCGGAGCGGCGTCCGCCGCCACCGATCCGCCCCCGGCGCTGACCGACGCCCAGCGGGAGCAGCTCAAGGAATGCGACCGACTCGGCAGGGAGGCCGATGCACTACAAGGCCAGGGGAAGCTCGCCGAGGCCACGGCGGCTGTCCGGCAGATCCTGGACATCGAGCGAAGGGTGTGGGGCAATGATCACGCCGATGTCGTGGGTTCCCTGCGCAGGCTGTCCCAGCTTGCTTCGGCGCAGGAGGATTTCCCGGCGGCGAAGGAGGCCGCCGCGGAGGCGTTGGCGATCACGGGCAAGCTCCACGGACCGAAACATTGGCGGGTGACCGATGTCCGCTGGGAACTGGCCGACGTCGAGCACCGTGCCACCCTGGACCCAGAGCAGCGCCGCCAACTGGCGGATGCGACACAATTGAACGAGCAAGTGTTTGGGCTACACCGACTGGGGCGATATGGCGAGGCGCTGGAGGCCGCCCAAAGGGAGCTGGCGAACCGCAAGCGGGTGCTGGGGGAGGACCACCCCGACTACGCCCAAAGCCTCAACAACCTGGCCGAGCTGTACCAAGACAAGGGCGATTATGCGCAGGCCGAGTCGCTCTATCGCCAGGCATTGGAGATCCGCAAGCGGGTGCTGGGGGAGGACCACCCCGACTACGCCCAAAGCCTCAACAACCTGGCCGAGCTGTACCAAGCCAAGGGCGATTATGCGCGGGCCCAGCCGCTCTTGCGCCAGGCCTTGGCGATCCGCAAGCGGGTGCTGGGGGAGGACCACCCCGACTACGCCACCAGCCTCAACAACTTGGCCGGGCTGTACGAGGCCAAGGGCGATTATGCGCAGGCCGAGCCGCTCTATCGCCAGGCCCTGGCGAACCGCAAGCGGGTGCTGGGGGAGGACCACCCCGACTACGCCACCTGCCTCGGCAACCTGGCGTGCTTGTATCAAGCCACCAACCGACCCGAACTCGCTTTGGCCACGCTCGTCCACGACATGAAGGTCCAGCAGACCAACCTCCGGCGCGTCTTCGCCGTCTCCGCCGAGCCCGCCATGCGCGCCTACCTGGACATGATCCATTCCACGCTCGACGGCCTGATCAGCATGGCCAGGACCCGCGATGAGCCCGAGCTGGCCGCGACCACACTGACCTGGACCCTGCGCCGCAAGGCCGTCATCCTCGACACCCTCTGCCAGTTCCGCGACGCCCAGCGCCGGCTCCAGAGCGACCCCGCCGTCTCCGCGCGCTCCGTCAGCCTGCGGGCCCTCAGAACGCAACTCAACGACTGGCCCTTGAATCCCCCGCGCGGGCTCGACGCCGGGGCCCTCAGGCAGCAGTTGGCGGCCAAGCGCCAGGAGGCCGACCAGGTTGAGGCCGAACTCTATCGACAGCTCACGGCCGACCGCCCCGGTCAGGCGCAGGACCCCGCCACGGTGGACACCGAGACTGCGCGGCGTCGTCTCCCGGCGGGTTCCGCCCTTGTCGAGCTGGTGCGCTCCAGGCTCTTCGACTTCCAGGCCACGGGCCAGGCGCCGCGCTGGAAACCCGCCCATTATTTCGCCCTGGTGCTGCGAGCCGACCGCGATGCCCAGCCTCGGATGATCGACCTCGGCGCGGCCGAAGAGATCGATGCCGGCATCGGTAAGCTCCGCGGAGCCGTCGACCAGTTTCGCAAGACCTTCGAGAACAAAAAGCGGCCCGACGAGCGCGCCGCGGAGGACCACTTCCGGAAGCTCGGCACCGGGCTGTATACCAAGCCGTTCGCACCCCTGCGCGCGGCGCTGGGGGAAGCAGCGCTGATCTACCTGGCCCCCGACGGGGCGCTGAACCTGCTGCCGTTCGAGGCGCTGGTCGACGAGCAAGGGAACTACCTGGTCGAGTCGCGACGATTCGTCTACCTGTCCAGCGGTCGCGATCTGCTCCGGCCCGCCGCGGCGCCGGCCCGGGGGACGGTGATCTTCGCCGATCCTGACTTCGATCTCGACGCGGCGGACCGTCGGAAGGTGGCCCGAGCCCTCCTGGACGCTCTGGCCGCCAAGCCGGGATCGAGCTTACGAGTTCACGCCCCGCATATCGACCTCTCCCAACGTCTGACCGCGGCCCCGTCGGCTCCCCGCCTCAGCACCCGGGGGACACGCTCCGACGAGCTGCGCGGCCTGAAATGGGAGTCGCTCAAGAACTTCGGCCCCGAGGCGGACGAAATCGAGAAGGAACTGGCCGGCAGCGGCTACGGGCCGGTCACCGTCTACCGCGGCAAGGAGGCGCTGGAGGATGTGTTCAAGGCGCTCCCGGCGCCGCGGGTCCTCCACATGATCACCCACGGCAAGTACCTCCCGAACCGTGTCGATCCCGAGGACCGGGTGCGTCCGGTTGCCGTGGTCCCGGGGTTGGGCATGGGGCGTGGGTTCGGCCGACTCCAGGTCATGGAGGATCCCCTGTTCCGCTCGTGGCTGGTGCTGGCGGGGGCCAACAAACTGAGTGAGGACGAGGACCAGCCGGATGCGGCGGTGGACGACGGCTGGCTCACCGCCGGGGAGATCGCGGCGCTCGATCTGCGCGGAACTGAACTGGTGGTGCTCAGCGCCTGCGACACCGGCCGGGGCGACGTGCGCGGAGGCGAGGGGGTGTACGGCCTGCGCCGGGCCTTCCTCTACGCCGGAGCTCGGACGCTGGTGACGAGCCTGTTCCCGGTGCCGGATGAGCAGACGCGGGAGCTGATGGGGCAGTTCTACCGCAGCCTGAAGGAAGGCCGTGGGAAGCTGTCGGCGTTGCACGAAGCGCAGCTCGCGTTGATCCGCCAGCGGCGTCAGAGCGGCGGCGCGGCGCACCCGTTCTTCTGGGCGAGCTTCGTGCTCGTGGGCGATCCCGATTAGCGTCGCGCCCCGTGGCCGCTCTGTTCCCCAGGCCTTGAGGACGTTGTGTCAGCACGGTTCGAGACCTTGGAGACGGAAAGCATGGCCACCATGACCCAGGGATCTCGGCATCGGCCTTTTCTTCAGGTTCGGCGGGCCGGTCCCCGCCGTGGGGCGGGCGTGGGCGTCGTTCTCTTGAGCACGGCGCTGTTCCTCGGCTGCCTGGCCGGAGCGGCGTCCGCCGCCGACCCGCCCCCAGCGCTGACCGACGCCCGGCGGGAGCATCTCGACGAGCTCTTCGCCCGGCTCCTGAGGAGGAGTCGTGCCCACCCAGCGCTGACCGACGCCCAGCGGCTTCGCGGGGTCTGGGCCGGTTTCCGGTTTTCGCGACGTGCCCTGTGGTAATATTGGTGCTCGAAGGGGACATTCCTAATTGCTCTGGTAAACTGCACGATCCAGTCAAACCTGGTTTTCCGCAGACTGGGCATCTTGCCGCAACAATTAAGAAAGTCCCTTTTGTTCGTCCCCTGGCCTTCATCAATAGGTGCGGGTATAGTGGAGTCATCCATCTACCCCCCTGGAAGATCCCATGACGACCAAACTTTCCGACGATCTCCGGCAGGCCATCGAGGAACATGGAGGGGCGCCCGTGTATGTCGTTGATGCCATAACCGGTGCCAGGTACGTGCTGATGCGAGCCGAACAGTTCGAGAAGATCAGGGCTATCGTCGACGGCGATGAGGTCGAGGCGATGTATCCTCTCCTTGCGGACATCAAGCCGGATGATTGGGAGGATATCAGCTACTATGACCGGAAGCCATGAAGCGCGGTGATGTCGTCCTTCTGGATTATCCGTACGCTGACGGGAGCGGGTCCAAAGTCCGCCCGGCGCTCATTGTCCAGAATGACGGGGACAACCAACGCCTTACGAATACGATCGTCGCTCTCATCACCAAGAACGTGAGCCGCGTTCATGAACCAACGCAACTCCTCATCGACGTTTCGACGCCGGAAGGCCGTCCGTCCGGATTGAATCAGACCTCGGCCGTCACCTGCGGCAATGTCTTCACGGTGGCACAGACGAAGGTTCGTCGGCTGATCGGCAGTCTGTCACCAGCGACGATGACCCAGATTGATGCTTGCCTGAGAGCGGCACTCGATCTGCCCTGATGCAGGGAGCAAGGGGTTGTCGAAACGCTGTCGAGACAATTGGGTTGGAGCGAGTTCCTCGCCATCGATTGATCGCCGGAGCGGGCGAGTGCACGACGTGTTTGGATAGCGGCTTCAAGAGTACAGGGCGAAAATCGGTGTCGTCTCTCCTTTCGCATGGACAAGCAGCGACACCGATTTCCGCGCCTGCGCTGGCGTTTCAGCCCGTAGGGTGTGTCGAGTCCGCGAAGGCGCACCTTGCGGATCTGGGCGAAGCCATAACGCAGACCGTTAGATCGTGACGCATGCCCGTGATCGCATCATGCGCATCGGCGAGGCGAACCGGTTTGGGGTCGCCTGGCTGACCTTTGAGGTCGAGTTGCCTTCATATTCCGCCATCTTCGTGTTATCCTTCAGTCATGACCCCGACGATTTCTGAAGAGCTACCGCGGGAAGCCACGCCATGAGCATCTGCTTCGATCTACCTCAGAACATCGAGCAGCAGCTTCGCAAGAACGGGGCAGATCTCGACCGCGAAGCGAAGGAGGTCTATCTCGTCGCCCTGTTCCGTCGCGGCATCGTCTGTCACTACGACCTCGGTCTGGCCCTCGGCCTCGACCGCTTCGAGACCGATGCCTTGCTGAAACGCCATCAGGTGACGGAGCAATCGTTGGGGCACCAGGACGTCGACGCGGACGTGCGGAGCATCAACGATCTTCTGGCCGCGCCCGTCTCATCATGATTGTCGTTGCCGATAGCTCGCCGTTCGTCGTGCTGGTCGCGGTTGGTCATATCGACGTGCTCCCCTCTCTCTTCGAGCGCATTGTCATTCCCCCGGAAGTGGAAACCGAGCTCGCGTCACCGAAGCGTCCAGCGGCGGTTCAGGCCTTCATCGCGACCCCGCCGTCCTGGCTCGAGGTTCGCCCAGCCGCTACCGTTGAACAGGTCGAGGGCCTCCACGCTGGCGAAGCT
This sequence comes from Isosphaeraceae bacterium, assembly GCA_049516015.1. Taxonomy (GTDB): domain Bacteria; phylum Planctomycetota; class Planctomycetia; order Isosphaerales; family Isosphaeraceae; genus Aquisphaera. The sequence continues at coordinate 35,285 of JBEKTN010000008.1, forward strand.
GCCGCGATCGCACTTGCACTGGCGCTACGAGCTGACCGCGTCATCATCGACGAAGCGCGTGGCCGAAAGGTCGCAACAGGCCAGGGTTTGCGGGTCGTTGGCACGATCGGTGTCCTCGAAGCAGCAGCCGAGCGGGCTCTTATCGACCTGGACCAGGCATTCGCGAAAGTCAAGCAAACCGACTTTTGGGTGAGTTCGGCATTACTCGATGAACGACTGGCTCGGTATTTCGAACGAAAAAGGACTCAGGACCGCGAAGCCCGCAAGCAGGGAACATCAGAACATTGAGCAAGCGCGTTCGGTAGCCGAGGGACTGAGTTCCTTGTCTCTGACGCCCCGATCCCTGTCGCCGCTCTATTGCGGCGCGGAGGGCGGGGATGTGAGTGGTGGCACTTGGTGGACACGAGTTGTCCATGGCGTCAGGAAGTGTGCATCATCCCAGGAGATCTGCCCATGAAAATCGCCCGGAATCGGGTTGCGGGGTGACAGCTTCTTGCGGGGTCATGTCCGAAGCTAATTAATCCAGGCAACCCAGCAGGTTCTGAAGGTGTTGTCTAGCCCGACCCCTCCTCGAGGTCGAGACCGAGATCCTCGCCATGGACGATGTACCAATTCTTGATCGCCTGCCGCCGATTCTGATCGCTCGAGATGAGGCTGGACGATCCCTGGAGCACGCGTTGCCTCAACTCTTCCTTGTTGAGGTAGAGGGACAAGAGGCGGAAATCATCGAGATCCTTGGGCCGGGCCGAGAAGACCTTTCCAGCGATGATGTCAAGAGCGTCCACGAGCCTCACCTGAATCTTGCCGAATGTACCGAAGTCGATCGTCCGAGACTCCCACCCTTGTGGCAGGTAATGGCTCTGAAAGTGGGTGATGCGCAAACCATAGCGGGCCGAAAGGTCCTGGAGGACTTGACGCTCGTCACGGATTTCCACCGGAACCTCGTCAACGATGTCCACATCCTCCGTGGCCCTGGACAGGAGGCCTCTCAGGACCAGCGATGCGGCCCCCTCCATCGTGATTGTCGCGGGGGAAGCAATCGCGCTGCCCAGCTCTCTCAGGAACTGACGAACCGTGATCGGGCTCAAGTGAGGCATCAGACGTTCCTTGAGCGAGGGAAATTTGACATCGCAATGACTCTTCGAGACATCGGCTGTTCGCGCCCGAATGGCCTCCGTGATCTGGATGGCCGTGCGCTCGAACAGGTAATCGTTCAACAACGGCGGTTCGATGGACTGTTCGAGAGCCTCCCAGCCCTCCTTGACGAGCTGGAGGGTCCTCCAGTCCAGGTTCGGCTGGACCAGAACGGTCTCGATGGCTCGGGCGAGAGTCGCCGGGTCAATCGTCGGGCTCGCGAGCAGATTCCAGAGAGCATCCACGGCATCCGCGCCGCGGACGGTTTGATCGGTGAGGGATGAGATGCTCATCTCACGGTCGTATCCGTCAAGGACTCAACAGGACTGTCTTGTTCCGAAACCCCGGCTCTTGAGTTCGGCACGTCACAAAGCCTTGGTCCTGCTCTCACGCCGGCCAGGTCTCTGGCCTCGCGCAGTCGCGAATCCGCCACCTCGACGACCAGAGCGACGTCGCCTTGATCCGGGTCGTGGCGGCTACTCGCCGTCGGCACCCTTGAGGTCCACCTCTGCCAGGCCCATCTGCTTGGCGATCTTGGAGAGCAGATCGCGGACCTCGAACATGCCGGCCGGGCGCTTTTCGGGATCGGACTGAAGGCAGGCGACGATCAGGGCGTTGAGGTCCGCGGGAATGCGCGGATTGAGCTTGTTGGGAAGCGTGACTTTCCTTTCGTCTCCAGGCTTGGGAATGGCCCCCTGCACGAACCGGCCGGTGAACATGCGATACATCGTGGCGCCGAAGTTGTAGATGTCGGTCTTCTGGTCGACCACCTTCTCGATGGCCTGTTCCGGGGCCATGAACTGCGGGGTTCCCTGGATCCGATCCTTGGCCTGGCCGCGAATCCAGGCGGTGCCGAAGTCGATGAGCTTCACCTGGCCGTTCTTCGACAACATGATGTTGTGCGGCTTGAGGTCGCCGTGAAAGACACCGCGACGGTGCATGTGCGAGAGCGCCGAGGCCACCTGGCCGAAGATCAACACGAGCTGGCCCAGTTCGGGCGCCTCGACCTCGTCGAGGCTCTTGCCATCGACGTACTCCATCAGCAGCTCGCAGCCGGTGACCTTGAACCATCTCTTCCGCTGGCGAAAGTCATAGATCTTGGCGATGGTCGGATGGTTCAGCTTCTGGGAGGCCTCGAACTCGGTCTTCGCCTGCTGGATGTAGATGTCGTCCTCGGGCTCCTGCTTGCGGACGATCTTCAAAGCGTAACGCTTGCCTCCGGCGGTCTTGTCGCTGATCAGAAAGATCTTGCTTCCCGCGCCCTCGCCGAGCTCGTTGACCACGCGGTAGTTCATTCCGGAAAACCTGGGCGTGCTCGTGACGTTCGCCATTCGGAGCCTCTTCAGTCGGATTCTGGGTTAGCATTCACTCGCCTGAACACGTCGTCGGGTTGTGCTTGTGTCTTTTCTTGGCGTGGTCCGGCATCCTGGGGCCTGTGGGCACGGGTTCCAGGAGATCAAACACTGGCGATCAATTGAGAACCTGCAAGAGCTCGACCTCGAAGACCAGGTTGGATTTGGGGGGAATCTTCTGCACTTCTCTGTCCCCATAGCCCATCGCAAACGGCACCCAGAGCTTGCGGGTCTCGCCAACCCGCATGCCGGGCAAGCCCTCTTCCCAGGCCTTGATCAACTGTCCGGTTCCGATGGCGACCTTGTGGGGATTGCCTCGCTCCCGGGTGCTATCGAAGACCGTGCCGTTCTCGAGGGTTCCCACACAATGGAAGATGGCGACCCGGCCCGGCTTGAGCTCGTCTCCGGTTCCCTCCTTGAGAGTTTCGTACTTGACCCCGTTCTTGGTGGTCTTCGTCTCTCCCTTGGCCGTGGGAAGTGCGGGTGCGTATGCCGCGGCCTTGCCGCTCTCTCCCGGTGCCTTGGGAGTAAGGACAGCCGCCTCGCCCTGGGCCTGCGCTGGATCGTTACTGTCCGGGGCCGTCCGCGGGAGGACAGTCCCCGGCGGGGACGTTGGCACGATCTCCTCCGGCGCATCGCACCCTACCAGGATCAATGCCAATCCCAGGCATCCCCGGGTCACTAGCTGCCATGAGCTCATTAGCTTCTCCCCACCTTGGACAAACGCAAAGCACGACGAATGATGAAGGATCGGGCTGGCCGGGTAGCGGTGACAGTCAGCCACGTCGCCGACCTACCATCCATGCCGCGAAGACACCCTATTATGTCATGAGCGAGGAGGGATCGACCAGATCTCAGGGGTCCGGCTTTTTGGCTTCGCCGGCACGGAAATCCCAGGAAGCTCCCCGAACCGATTCGCCCGGCGGATCGAGCAGCCGGATCTGAGTCACGGCGATCTGACCGCCAATGCAGACTGCGACGTCCGCCCCGGGCCGCCGGGTCCGGCCCTGATAATCGCCCGTATACGTGGCCATGTCTCCCGCGATGCGATAGTTCAGTGGCAGCGGTGCTACGTCGAGCGGGCAGAGGAGGATCTCGGGCTCTTCACTTCCCGGGGCCGGGTGGGGAAGGTTCACGTTCCAGAACGTTCCCGGTTCCCACGGTTCGGCCATCAGCATCCGGAGCACCCGGCCGGTCCAGACGGCTGCGCGCGGCCAGTCGATCGCCCGTCCTTTGGCGATGTAGTGCGAGACCGCGATGCCCGGCACGCCGCGGATCGCCGCCTCGCGCACGGCTGCCACCGTGCCCGAACTGTACACGTCCGTCCCGAGATTGGCACCGGCGTTGATGCCCGAGAGGACCCAGCGAACCTCGGTCGCCAGCGAGAAAATGGCCAGGCGGATGCAATCGGCGGGCGTGCCGGCGACGGCCAGATGTCCCTGGCCATCAGGCGTGATCCGGATCGGCTGGTGCGTCGTCACCTGGTGGCCGCAGCCCGAGAGGGGTCCGCAAGGAGCGATCACCCGGCACCGACCCAGACCACCCGCCGCCTGGAGCAACGCCTGCATTCCCGGCGCATCGATCCCGTCGTCATTGGTCAGGACGAGAACCGGCTGATCGTGGTCTGTCATCGTCGCTCGCTGGCGGTTCGGGGGCTTCGGGCGCGTCGGATCGGTCAAGGGCGTCGAACATTTCCTTGGCCCACCGAGGGGGTCATGTTCGACGCCCGAACTGCTGACGCTTGGTAAGTGTAGCGAAAGGCCGACAAACCTGATAGGTTTTCACCAGGTCGTGCAGGGTCCCAAGTTCTTCGCATTCTGTCGATTCTGGTGCATAACCATGGCGGGATTCTTTGATTTGACCGGCCAGGTGGCGCTCGTGACCGGCGCCGGGCGAGGGATCGGGGCGGGAATTGCCCGCAGGCTGCACTCGGCAGGAGCCAGGATTGCGGTCTTCGACAGGGCGGGCAGGGGGGGCATCACGGTCAATGCGATCTCGCCGGCCGTGATCAGGACACAGATGCTCGAGGGTCTCGCCCCGTCCACGGTCGAGTACATGATTGCAAAGATTCCGATCGGCCGGACAGGAACCATTGACGAGGTGGCCGCGCTGGTGCACTATCTGGCAAGCTCGGAGGCAAGCTTCACGACCGGTCAGTGTTACGACATCAGTGGGGGCCGGGCGACGTATTGACCCTCCTCTGTTCGATGGACGGATACCTCCGGCCGCGGTTCCCGGTCTGCCCCGGCAAGAACAGACGGATGCGCGGCGTCCCCTCTACTCTCCTCGATGCCCGGAACGAGCCATGGACGAATCACTTCCACCGCAACCGAACCCCAGCCGGCGCGGACAGGGACGCGACAACGACATCCTCGTGCCGAGAACCGAGATGGAGGTCGGGGCCGCGGATGAGGGAGACCCACCGCGGGCGGCGGGATCGGTTCTGGGGTCGGGCCCCGCGCCGCTGACCACACTCTTCACGCCTCCTGTCTCCGCGCTCGGCCCACTCTTTCGCCAGCGCTTCGACAGGATCTACGAGTGTCGCATCGATTATGACCTGGACGTCAACAACCGGGCCACCATGCGGGTGCTGGGGGGCTATTACAAGTCGCGCCGGCTGATCCGCATCTATGCTCGGGAGCGAGAGCAAGGTCTTCGGCCTGTGGAAGAACTTTTCGACACGTTTCTCCACGAGATGGCCCACCATCTCGAGTACACCGAGCCCTTTTCGTTCTCGGCCCGGTCGTGTGGACGCGTGCCCGGCCGGATGCACAGCCGGCTTTTCTGGAAGATCCTCGGAGAGTTGAAATATCGCTGGGCCCGCTTGCAAAGATTGCAGCGAGATGGAGCCTCGCCAAGGACGTGACCGTCGGCAAAGCCGTGGTGCCGCTATCGTGTGAATGCATAGATCATAGGAGCGTGTTCATGTCCACGGTGAGTCCTCCAGAGCCGCGACCCCGGTCCGCGACTGCACGGTCGCGGCCGGGCCAGGAGATCGGCTCTGCCGAGCGGCCGTCCTGGGGGCTGTGGGTCATCGACGCTTGCCTGATCGCGCTTTTCCTTGCGCTCACCTTCCTGCTGGGCATCTTCCCGCTCAAGGATGCCGATTATTACTGGCAGCTCCGGACCGGCGACCTGATTCGCCAGACCGGCCAGGTTCCCCGCGTCGATTTCTACACCTTCACACGCCATGGCACGCCCTGGATCGACCTGCACTGGATCTTCCAGGTCGGGATTAGCTGGGTCCGCGAGCACGGCGGCGTACCGGCGCTTACCCTGGCGAAGGCGGTGATCACCTGCCTGGCTGTTTTCCTGCTGGTCACCGCGCGGCGGCGCTCGTGGCCGGTCTGGACGATGATCCTTGCCTGGCTTCCCGCTCTGCTGGTTCTCAGCGGCCGGATGTACGTCCGGCCGGAGACCCTGAGCCTGCTTTACCTGTCGATATACCTTGCGGTGGTCTGCCGCTGGGACCGCTTTCCCGGGCTGGCCTGGCTCCTGCCGCTGGTGCAATTGGCATGGGTCAACACACACGGCCTGTTCGTGCTGGGCCCGATTGTCCTGGTTTTTGCGCTCGTCGATGCCGCCCTGCGCCGCGGCGCCCTGGCCCCGGAGCACATTCGATGGTGGCAGACGGTCGTGCCGGCTTGCGTGGCTACCGGGCTTGCCTGCCTGCTCAATCCCTACGGCCTGCGGGGCGCAATCTATCCCCTGGAACTGGCCAGGACCATGAGCAACCCGATCTTCTCCCGCTGCATCGCCGAGCTGACACCGATTCCGCTCTTCATCGAGAGGTCCGGGCTGGCAAACCTGCCTCTCCAGCTTCACCTGGCGACGATCGAGGCCTTCTGGGCGATCTTGGTCGAGATCCGTAGGGCAAACCTGCCTCTCCAGCTTCACCTGGCGACGATCCTGCTGGGGGCCCTGAGCTTCCTGGTGCCGATTGGCTGGCTGATCGCGGTTCGCCTGCGCGGACATCAGGCGGATTCCGGTGCTGCCGGCAAGCCCGGTGCGGCACCCGTGGGGGGAAACTCGCGGCGCTCGCCGGCCGCCCGGAAAAGCTCGCGGTCGTCCCGAGCCGGGCGGAAAAAGTGGGGTGCTGCGCTCGATCTGGACGGGGGGGAAGGAAGCTGGCGGATCAGTCCGTTCCGTCTGCTCCTGTACGCGGCCTTCAGCCTGCTCAGCCTCCAGGCCACTCGCAACAGCCATCAATTCGCGGCGGTGGTCGGCTCGGTCACCGCGTGGAACTTTGCCGAGTGGACTGCGGCCCGGCACAAGCTCGCGGCCGCACGGGATCCGGCGCGGCTCGTTGCAAGCGGCCTGAAGCCTCGCCTCGCCACACTCATCGCGGTGGCAGTCTTGCTGCTCTGGGTCGGCACTGGACAGTTCTACGCACAAACCGGCGAGGGCCGCACGATCGGCTGGGGAGAGGAGCCGCTCTGGTACCCCCACGAGGCCGTGAAGTTCGCCGGCAGCGCGGGGATGCCCGACCGCTTTCTGAGCTACCATAACGCCCATGCCTCGGTCTTCGAGTATTACCATAGCCCGGAGCGGGAGAACGGGCCGGGCCGTACGGTTTATACCGACCCGCGTCTGGAAATCGCCGGGGTCGAGCTGTTCGACCAGTACCAGACGCTGGGCAGGAAGATCACCGACGACCAGCCCGGCTGGGAGGACGAGCTGGATCGACTGGGCCGGCCCAGCATCCTTGTCGATCACGTGGACAACGCCGGGATCGGGGCCAGCTTGCTGGCCAGCCGGCACTGGAAGTGCGTCTGGTTCGATCCGATTGTCGCGGTCTTTCTGCACGACTCTTACGCACCGGTCAAGACGCACACGGTCGATTTCGGGGCACGCCATTTCCGGCCCGACCCGGCGACCGAGCCTCATGGCCTCGCTGCGCTGCTGGCCGCCGCCAAGGGTATGCGCAACCACCTGAGCTTCGCGATCGGCCGGGGAGACGCGGCCCGCCCGCTGGTCTGGCTCGCGCAGGACTACGCGCGGCGGATCGTCGAGACCGACCCGAACTCGTTCGAGGGCTGGAAGACCCTGGGGCGGATCGAGCTGCTACGCGATCCACCGGCCCGGCCGGCTCCCCGGTTTCGATTGCCGTTCGACCCGGTCTTCGATCTCGCGCTCGTTCGCGCCACCTATGCGTTCCGCCGCGCCGTGGACCTGTCCCCGCGCGATTTCATGGCGCTCCTGGGCCTGGAGCAGGTCTTCGAGGCCCGGCAGATGGATGAGGCCGAGCTGCCGGTGCTCGACCGCCTGGTCGAGGTGCAACCGATCAATCCATTGCAGAGGACCCACCTGGCCCAGGCCGACGCGTCCCGGGTTCAGATTCAGCAGCGGCTTGGCCCTCCTTCAGCTTCCACCTGGAAGAACCTGGGTGAGCTCGATCAGGTCGTGACCGAGCGGCTTGCCCGCGGCCGGGCCGGCACGGCGGCCGAGATCCTGGAGCGGGCCTATCCGCCGGAGAAAGCGCCCTGGGATATCCTCGACCGCGTTGCGACCCTGCACCTGCACCTGGGCGAACCCGAAAAGGCGCGCGACCTCTGGCGGCGGGCGTCGTCGGTCCCCCGGCCGGCTGTCCGCGACGCACGGCTCGCGGTCGCCTACTTCGCGGAAGGCCAGCTCGATGCGGCACGCAAGGCCTACGAGCAGGCCCTCGCAACCGATCCTTCGCTCTTCGAGGCGCGCTATGGCCTGGCCGTCCTCGAGCAAGATGCCGGCCGCGCCGCGGCGGCCTATGAGAATGCCCGCGCCGCGATCGAGTCGGCCCCCAGCGAGGTTGCCCGTTCAGCCGCCCGCGCCATCGCCTCGGCCGTGAGCCGGTTCGCTCGCGCGGAGGTGAACAGGTCAGGTCGTGATTTCTGACGCAGCCTGTTTTCGAGGTTCGTTTATGCGTGCTTCATCGCTCAAGGCTCTGGCGTTCACCGGCCATCGGCGGCCCGGCATGAGCAAGGGGCTGATGCTGCCGGAGGCTGAGCGACAGGCTCAGGAGTTCGAGGGCAAGATCCGCATGCTGGTCGTGGCCGATCCTTGAACTTGGAGCCTTCGTTTCCGATCAAACGGAGACGCTGACCTTCTTCTTGGACGGCTTTTCACGAGCGGTCTTCCAGTCGTTGTGGAGCGACTTCAGTTCCTCGAAGGTGACCCCGCCGTGCTCCTCGCCGGAGTTCCAGCGGTCCATCAGCACCTTGAGGCGGTCGCGCAGCGGGCCGCGGGGCAGGAACTTGCCGTGAAACTTCTTGAGCACCTTGAGCCGGGGATCGGCCGGGGGCCGGGGCGGCGCCTTGGGCTTCTCCTCCTTGGCCGCCTTGGCCGCCTTGGCGGCCTCGGCGCCTTCCTTGGCCTTCGCCTTCTCTTTTTCCTTGTCCTTGTCCTTCGCTTTGGCTTCAGCCTTCTGCTGCTTGGCATCACCTTGCGGATGCGGTTTGGACTTGGCTTTGTCCTTGTCCTTATCTTTGTCTTTTCCCTTGTCGCCGTCTTTGCTGGCCATCAATCCGATCCTGATCTGTGCTCGTAGGGTGCCGCGGGAGAGAGTTGGCTGCGACGAGTTGCCTCGCAGGAGCGGCTCCGTCCCTCGACCCAGGTATTCTGCCCCTGGGTCGCGTTGTTGTAAGAATGCTCACGTCGCCGCTGCAGGAGCGGGCCAAGTTCGTCGCGCCGACCTCTCATCGACTGCCTCGGAGCGAGTCAAAGCCGGGCCGGAACGATCGAGTCAGTCTACTCCAAGCATGGGCAGCCTGACAAGCGAGCCAAGAGAGTGGCGAGCGGAAGGGGCCACCCACTTTCTGGCACCAAGGAACCGTGGGTGGCCCCTTTCGCCCCGGCTTCGCGGACTCCTAGCCATCATGGTTAGCCGCGCTTCACGGACTCGATAAGCCATGCTACCGGGTACTCAACACCACGGTCCTCGTCAAAGTCCATGACAAAATCGTTAGTAAATACCTTCATCTGGCCGAGACATATGAGAGTACCTCTCAGCAAGACCCCTCCGGCCACTCCTCTAGCTGGTCGGCAAGCTCGCCCTGCGCGAAGCACTTGGTCAAAGTCATGTTTGGCCCGCCTTCGACTTCCAACCAACACTGAATGCTGTCACCTGGGCGGAGCCCCACCTTCTGGAATTGCTTGGTTTCTTGAGGAGCCGTCGCTTCCAAACGCGAAATGCGAAAGAAGCCACACTCCTTGCTGTCGATATGCTTTGCGGGGCGGCGCTTTGCTCGCGTTATCCACGCGATCAGTCTGTTGTTGTTCAACCCCAAAGCCGGCGGACCCCATGTCTCAATTATGGACTTCGTGGCCGCGGCGAAATCGAACTCAGACGGGAAATCCAACCCTGACAACTCCGCCAACTGCCGGACCAATGAGGAAAGACCCTCCACGCTGTCCAAAGCGACCCCTTGGAGATGGCTTAGCGGAGTGGGGAGGCTAGACGGTCTCATCCCCCCCGTACAACAGGGAATCACACGCGTTCCAGAAACCCAGGCCCCGCCGGCTTCGAAGTTCACCCACGGACTCGAAACGCTGTTGGGTGAGGCGAGCACAAGAACGCATGTGCTTTTTTGTAGGGTGGTAACTATTGTGTCCCTCCAAGGGTCCCCCGGACTGATTGAGCGGCGATTGGAAGAGTTGAAGATGTCGACTGCTCCTATCAGCGATTTTCGAAGAACGGCTTCGACGGTATTCGCAGTGTGTTCCTCTCCATGAATGTGGCTAATGAACACCGTCGCCTTCTCCGACAGTGGCTTCTTCCCCATTGCACATACTCCCATGTCGCCTTCTATGAGTTCTCTGGTGTCATGACTCACACTCGATCTTCCACCTTATTGTTTAGGATTTCCACAGAAAAACGGATCATCCATGTCCCGATCGCCATCCTCGGTGCTTCCGGTCTCACGCACCATGAAAACGACTTCGGGCCTCACCTTCCGGGCGAACACTGACTCGACTGTCAGAGGGTGTACGGAAGCGAGCTTCCTCAGGTGGACCCAAATTCCACGGCGCAAGGCCACGTTCCCGGTCAGCCAGGTCTCGCCCCAGGAATCGCGGCAGCTAGTTCCGGGGGCACCATACCTAACTCCGAAGAATTAAGTATAGTGTCCCCGGAACTGGGAGGACTTGACCCGCCAAACCGCCCTTGATGCCTCTTGCAGCGATTTATTCCAGTCGTTCGGCTCTGCCATGACACACCCCTCCGCGGGCCTGACGCCAAAGGTCAGGGGACCGGCCCGACGAACACTGCCAAAGATCATACTTGACGCACGCTGCCGCTCGTGGCGATCGCTCGAGGATTCAATCAGGCTCGTCGTCGTCCGCGATGCGTTCGGCCGCGGACGCCTCGTCCTCTGCCTCCGGGGAGGCGGATGAGCCGACGGGGATCGCATAGGCGCCGTCGATCCACCGCCCCAGGTCAATCAAACGGCAGCGATCCGAGCAGAAGGGAAATGACGGCAGGTCGTCCAGCTTGGCGATGGTGAACGTCTTGGAGCAGAGCGGGCAGCGACCCTGGATCATCAGACAGCCCCGTTCGAAGAACTCGAAGAAGTCGAGGAGGGAGTGGAGCTCGACTTGCTGGAATCGGTCTTGGGCGCGTCACTCTTGGACGAGTCGCTCTGGGACGTGCTGGACGACTCGGACGACGACTTCTCGGCCTTGGCGGCACTCTTGTACGAGTCGCTGCGATAATCGGTCTTGTAGAACCCCGAGCCCTTGAAGAGGATGGCCGCGCCGGGTCCGATCTTGCGTCGCAGCTTGGGGGCGCTGCACTTGGGGCAATCGGTCTGGGGCTGAGAAACGATCGACTCGAAGGCTTCGAATTCATTCCCGCAGCCGTCGCACACATAATCATATGTTGGCATAAGTCACTCCCAACAAACAAGCAGTTCTGTCTTCGTCCTGGCCGCCGGATCCGTTGCTCGGATCAAGGGCGCTCGCTTCATCCGCCGATGCGTTCGGAGGACCGAAGCATCAGGGTTTGACCGAGACGGCCACCTTGCTGGGGCGAAGCACGCGGTCATGGATCTTGTAACCTTTGCCCAGCTCGGCGACCACCGTCCCCTCGGGATGCTGGTCACTTGGTTGCTGCATGATGGCTTCGTGGAAATTGGGGTCGAACGGTTGTTCCAGTGCGGCGATCGGCTCGACCCCATACTTGGCCAGGATGCCCAGCAATTGTTTCTGTACCATGTCCAGCCCGGACGTGATTCCCTCGTTAGCCGATGAGCGAAGGGCTTCGATGGCGCGCTCGAGGTTGTCGATGCCGCCCAGCACGTCCTGCGCCAGGCTACCGATTGCGTAAGTTCGAACCTCCTCGGCCTGCTGCCTGGCGCGCTTCTGGTAATTGGCGAAATCGGCCTGGATACGCAGGACTTGGTTCTTCAGCTCGTCGCGTTCCTTCTGTAAGAGGTCGATCTCCTCGCTGGGCAAGCGAGAGGCTCCGTCAGCTTGGCCCCCGTTCGGACCCGGTTCAGCAGCCGCGTCCCGGGGCTGATCCGAGGCGGATTCCGAATTTGGCGCCGTCTGGTTGGGACGATCGGACTGAGGATTGAGCTTGGTCATGATTCACCTCTTGCGGCGGACAACGGTTTTGGCCGCCAGCGGGGAAGCGGTCGGGATGCTGCGGATCAGGTGTCGTGGGTGATCTCCGGGGTCTCGGTCTCCTCCGTGAAATAGTCCCGCAGTTTCTCGAAGAAGCTCTTGCGCCTGGGGCTGACCTGCTCGCGCTCGATCTCGGCGAACTCCCGGAGCAATTCCTCCTGTCGGGGCGTCAGGTGCCGTGGGGTCTCGACCACGACCTCGACCAGCTCGTCTCCCCGTCCGCGGCCGCTGATATCGGGCATGCCGCGCCCCCTGACCCGGATCATCTCGCCGCTCTGTGTGCCGCGCGGAACCATGATCTTCTCGGCTCCGTCGAGCGTGGGGAACTGGATCTCGGCGCCGAGCGTGGCCTGGGCAAAGCTGATCGGGACCTGAGTGTAGAGGTCGTTCCGCCGCCGCTCGAGGAACGGATGTCGCCTGACCACCACCTGAATTCGCAGGTTGCCCCGCGGCGCTCCGACGTCTCCCAGTTCGCCCTGGTTGCGAAGCTGCAGCCACATGCCGCTTTCCACGCCCGGTGGAACATCGACCTGGAGCTTGCTCGTCGCGGGAGTGCGACCGGCGCCCCGGCAATGGGGACAGGGATCGGTGACTCTTACCCCATCACCGCCGCAGGCCGGGCAGGTGGTCGCCACCTGAAAGAAGCCGCGTGCCTGAACGATCTGGCCCCGGCCGCCACAATAGTTGCAAGTCGTGGGGCTCGTCCCCTTGCGCGAGCCCGAGCCGCGGCAGTCGCTGCAAAACTCCTGGCGGCTCACTTCGATAGTGCGGGACGTACCCCGCGCCGCCTCCACAAGCTCGATCTCGAGCTTCATCAGCAAGTCCGGCCCGGGGCGCGGCCCGCGCCTGCGCTCGCCGAAGAGGTCGCCGAACAGTCCGCCGCCGAAGATATCGCTGAACGCCGACATGATGTCGTCGGTCGAGCGGAAGTCGTGGACGGCCGCGCCTTCGAGCCCAGCGTGGCCGTAGCGGTCATACCGCTGCCGCTTTTCGGGATCGGACAGAACCTCGTAGGCCTCGGCCGCTTCCTTGAACTTTTTCTCGGCGTTCTTGTCGCCCGGATTGCGGTCCGGGTGAAACTTGAGCGCCATCTGCCTGTAGGCTCGTTTTACGTCGTCGGGCTCCGAGTCTCGAGCGACCCCGAGCACCTCATAGAAATCGCGCTTGGTCGTGGCCATCGGCATGGCGTCTCAATAGTCCTCATGGACGTTCAGGAATCGACGAGGGCCGTCCATCGACCTTCCCCAACTCCATTGATATTCCAAGAATATCATACGACGCCGATTCCTGACAGATGACCCGGGGCCAGGAGATCCGGGAAACAGTTGCTCATCCAGTTCGGACGGCAACAGTCATGCCGGATCCTCGCGATGCGAACCCAGCGCCGGCCTTGCTGCTCTCTCCGCCGTGCCAGAGAGAGGCGGCCGGCGCGGGCAAGGTCGGGGTACCTTGCCCGCACCGCGGGGTCAGACCCCCGAGCCGAACAGAAATAGAGATTACAACCCGGAGCAGGTCATTAGCGGACGGAACCCTCGATTCCCGGTCCGCCTTCCTTCTCGTCGTCCTTGATGTTGGTGATCATGGCCTCGGTCGTCAGCATGAGCGCGGCGATCGAGGCGGCATTCTGCAACGCGGTTCGGGTGACCTTGGTCGGGTCGATGATTCCGGCCTCGAACATGTCCACGAAGTTGCCGGTGTTCGCGTCGAAGCCCACAGCGCCCGACTTCGACTTGACCTCCTCGGCAATCACGCCCCCGTCATGGCCGGAGTTGGACGCGATGTAACGGGTCGGCTCCTCGAGGGCCCGCAGAATGATGGCCACGCCCAGCTTCTCGTCGCCCTGAAGCTCGGAGTGCAGCTTCTCGACGGCCGGAATCACGCGAATCAAAGCCACGCCGCCACCAGGCACGATACCCTCTTCGGCGGCCGCCCGGGTCGCATGCAGGGCGTCCTCGATGCGGGCCTTGGTCTGCTTCATGTCGGTCTCGGTCGGAGCACCAACGCGAATCAGGGCCACGCCGCCGGAGAGCTTGGCGAGCCGCTCCTGGAACTTCTCCTTGTCGTACTCGCTGTCGGTCTCCTCGATCTGGCGGCGGAGCTGATCGATCCGGCGCTGGATGCCGGCCTTCTTGCCGGCCCCCTGGATGACGGTCGTCGTGTCCTTGTCGACCTTGATCTGCTTGGCCTGGCCGAGTTGGCTGAGCTGAAGGTTTTCGAGCTTCAGGCCCAGGTCCTCGCTGATCACGGTACCGCCGGTCAGGACCGCCATGTCGCCGAGCATGGCCTTGCGGCGATCGCCAAAGCCCGGGGCCTTGACCGCGGCGATGTTGAGTACGCCCCGGAGCTTGTTGACGACCAGGGTGGCCAGCGCCTCGCCCTCGACGTCCTCGGCGACGATCAAGAGCGGCTTGCCCGACTGGGCGACCTTTTCGAGCAGGGGGATGAGCTCGCGCAGGCTGCTGATCTTCTTCTCGTGAAGCAGGATCAGTGCATCCTCGAAGACGACTTCCATGGTGGTCGGCGAGGTCACGAAATAGGGGCTCAGGTAACCCTTGTCGAACTGCATGCCCTCGACGAATTCGAGCACGGTGCTGGCGGTTTTGCCTTCTTCCACCGTGATCACGCCATCCCGGCCAACCTTCTCGACGGCATCAGCCAGCATCGCGCCGATCGTCGGGTCGTTGTTCGCCGAGATCGACCCGACCTGGGCGATCTCCTCCTTTTTGGACACGGGCCGCGAGAGCTTGTCGTGCAGCTCGTTCACGGCCACCTCGACGGCCTTCTCGATCCCCCGGCGGACGGCCGTGGGGTTGGCGCCCGAAGTCACATTGCGCAGGCCTTCGCGGTAGATGGCGCGGGCCAGGATGGTCGCGGTCGTCGTGCCGTCACCGGCCACGTCGGACGTCTTGGAGGCGACCACGTTGACCAGCTTGGCGCCCATGTTCTCGAACGGGTCGTTCAGCTCGATCTCCTTCGAGACCGTGACCCCGTCCTTGGTGACCAGCGGGCCGCCGAACGACTTGCTCACTATGACGTTCCGCCCGGTCGGGCCGAGCGTCGAGCCCACTGCCTTGGCCAGGGTGTCGACGCCGCCGAGCATCTTGCGGCGACCGGCGTCGGAAAAGATGAGTTGCTTTGCCACGGACGTTTGCTCCTCGAACAGGTTGGGGATAGAGACCGACTGCGGTGCCGTGTCAGTTGACGATCTTGGCCAGGATGTCGGATTCGCGAAGGATCTTGATCTCCTCGCCGTCCACCTTGATCTCGGTACCCGAGTACTTGCCGAAGAGGACCTCGTCCCCCTCGATCACGCCGATCGCGGCACGCTCGCCGGAATCGAGGAGCTTGCCGGGGCCAACCGCCAGCACCTTGCCGCGCTGGGGCTTCTCCTTGGCCGTATCGGGAAGGACGATGCCGCCCGCCGTCTTCTCTTCCGCCTCGATCTGCTGAATCACCACCCGGTCTTCCAGGGGACGAATTGCCAGCTTTGCCATTGCCTGATGTCCTTTATGCATGAATTCCCAGAAACTGAATCGCTATCGCCTGTGGTCTATCAGGATCGCGGGGGCTGGGCTCACATCATTCCCATGTCGCCCATGCCACCCATACCTCCCATACCACCCATGCCTCCCATGCCTCCCATGCCTCCGCCAGCATGAGGATCATGGCCAGCGGCCTCTTTCTTCTTCGGGGGCTCGGCGATGAGAGCCTCGGTGGTCAGGAGCAGGCCCGCGACCGACGCAGCGTTCTGAAGGGCCAGGCGGGTGACTTTGACGGGGTCGACGATACCCGCCTCGAGCAGGTTGCCCCACTCGGCGGTGTCTGCATTGTAGCCGAAATGGGGATCATTGCTCTTCTTGATGCGGCTGACAACGACAGCGCCGTCGACTCCGGCGTTGTCGGCGATGAACCGGGCCGGCTGTTCGATGGCGCGGCGGACGATTTCCGAGCCCATCTTCTCGTCGCCGGTGAGCTTGAGGCCGTCGATGACCTTGCTCGCTCGGATCAGAGCCGTGCCGCCGCCGGGGACAACACCCTCTTCGATGGCCGCGCGAGTGGC
Source organism: Isosphaeraceae bacterium (assembly GCA_049516015.1). Lineage (GTDB taxonomy): Bacteria > Planctomycetota > Planctomycetia > Isosphaerales > Isosphaeraceae > Aquisphaera. Next base: position 51,431 of record JBEKTN010000008.1, read on the forward strand.
GTGCAGGGCATCCTCGACGAGGGCCTTCCGCTCCTTCATCTCGGTCTCGGTCGCGGCGCCGACGTTGATCTGCGCGATGCCGCCGGCGAGCTTGGCGAGCCGCTCCTGGAGCTTCTCGCGGTCGTACTCGCTGTCGGTCGTGGTGATTTCCTTGCGGATCATCTCGGCCCGGCCCCTGATCTCATCCGATGAACCGGCGCCTTCAACGATCGTGGTGTTCTCGCTGTCGATCGTGACCTTGCGAGCTCGGCCCAGATCGCTGAGCTGGATGTTCTCCAGGTCGATGCCCAGGTCCTTGAAAATGGCCTTGCCTCCGGTCAGCACGGCGATGTCGCCGAGCATGGCCTTGCGGCGATCGCCATAGCCCGGGGCCTTGACGGCGGCGACCTTGAGGATGCCCCGCAGCTTGTTGACGACCAGGGTGGCCAGGGCCTCGCCCTCGATATCCTCGGCGATGATCAAGAGCGGCTTGTTGGCCTTGGCGAGCTTCTCGAGCAGGGGGATCAGCTTGGTCGGGGAACCGATCTTCTCCTCGTGGATCAGCACGTAAGTGTCTTCGAGCACAACTTCCATGCGATCGGGGTCAGTGACGAAGTGCGGGCTCAGGAACCCGCGGTCGAACTGCATGCCCTCGACCACGTCCACGGTCGTTTCGAAGCCCTTGGCCTCCTCGACGGTGATGACGCCGTCGGTGCCCACCTTCTCGAAGGCATCGGCCAGCTTCTCGCCGATCGACCGGTCGTTGTTGGCAGCGATCGCGGCAACCTCGGTAATCTCCTTCTTTCCCGAAACCTTCTTCGCTTGGGCCTTGACGTTCTCGACGATGGCCTCGACGGCCTGATCAATGCCCCGCTTCAAGGCCATCGGATCGGCACCGGCGGCCAGGGCCTTGAGGCCCTCCTTGAAGATAGCCTCGGCCAGCACGGTCGCGGTGGTCGTGCCGTCGCCGGCCGCGTTGGAAGTCTTGGAGGCCGCTTCCTTGACGAGCTGAGCCCCCATGTTTTCATAGGGATCGGTGAGCTCGATCTCCTCGGCCACGGTCACGCCGTCCTTGGTCACCGTCGGGGCTCCCCACCCCTTGTCGATCACGGCATTCCGCCCGCGCGGGCCCAGCGTGCTCTTGACGGCCCGCGCCAGCTTGCCCACGCCGCTGGCCAGCTTTTGACGGGCCTCATCTTCATAGGCCAGAATCTTCGCCACGTTGTTTCTCCTTCGCCGTTATCCAACGTGTCGGCCGAGATCAAACCGCCCGGCACGACCTGGGAGTCGTGTCATCTGACAGCTCCCCAACGAGTAGTTGCTCCCCTAAAATGCAACTCATGTACCATCACGCGGGAATTACTGAAAACGCGATGAGCAATGGACTTAGATTCATGGCCCAGGGAGAGCCCCTCGACATGCCCTGCCGTTTTGGCAGACAACGCCGCGTTTTGTCACCTAGCGGACGGGCCGGTTCACCATGGTCCGCAGGCACAATTCGAGGCTCCGGCCGGCCCATCCAAAGCGATCGAAAACGCACGCGTGACGGCCGAGAATTGACAGCCGTCAAAACAAGTCCTACAGTTGTCTGATCGGGACTCAATTCTCTCCGATTGTCTTTGGTCAATGAGCCGACGTCATGCGAAGCCACTTCCTGAGGATGACCACGACGGTTCTCGTACTGGCGGTCGCGGGCGCCGTCGCCGGGCAATCGGCTGTCTCGGTGAAAGAACGGCTCGGCGTGATCATGAAGCGCCAGCATGCGGCGCGCGAGCGATTCAGCAACGACTTGAAGGGGAAGACGCCGGAAGTTCAGAAAGCGGGGGTCGAACGCTATGCCGCAGAGACGGACAAGAACACGGAGGAAGCTCTCGGATTGGCCCAGGCGAACCCGACCGAGCCCGCGGATGTCGAGGCCCTCGAGTTCGTGATCAGGGCGGCCAGGGCGGGGCCAGGAGATCATTCCTACCGGGCGATGGAGATCCTGCTGCACGGCCATGTCCGGGATCCTGGCATGGGCCAGATCTGCGGCCGGATCTTCTACTTCGTCCACGAGCCGGTGGCCGAGGCCCTCATTCGCTCGGTACTGAAAGAGCACCCCAACCGCAGCGATCGAGCCCGGGCGTGCCACGCCCTGGCGAGCTACTTGATGTACCAGGCCAAGATGATCCGCCGGATTCGCGAAAAGCCGGCGACGATCGACGAATACGTTCATGAGCGGCATAAGGCAGCCACGGCGCGGTTCGTGAAGGAAGCTGACCCGAACGCCCTGGACCGGCAGGCGGAGGCGTTGCTCGAGCGAGTCGTTGCCGAGTTCGCCGACGTTCCGGACTGGTACGACAAGCGGCCGCTGGGCGCGATCGCCGAGGGCGAGCTGTTCGCGGTGCGGCATCTGAGCGTCGGCAAGCTCGCGCCGGAGGTTGTGGGGCGGGATCACGAGGGGAAGCTGTTCGCGCTGGCTGAATATCGAGGCAAGGTCGTCGTGCTCACGTTCTCCGGCAACTGGTGCGGCCCCTGCGCCGGCATGTACCCCCAGGAGCGCGAGCTGGCCGCCCGGCATGCGGGCAAGCCCTTCACCCTGCTGAGCGTGAACACGGACGCCAGCCTGGATACGCTTCGGGAGTCGATCGCCAAGGGCCAGATCACCTGGCGATGCTGGTGGGATGGCGGCATGACCGGCCCCATCACCACGCGGTGGGGCATTCGCTTATTCCCGTCGATCTTTGTGCTGGACCGGACGGGCGTGATCCGTTTCAAGGATTTGCGGGGCGACGAGCTCGACCGGGCGGTCACGTCATTGCTGGACGAGGCGGCGGTCAAGACCCCTGCGCGCTGATACCAGGAATTCGGGGGGGTGCATCATGGAAACTCGCCACGCGATTGCTCTCTCCCGGCGGCCCGGATCGTCTCGGTCGACCAAGCATGCCAGCCCAGGTCCGAGCCTCATCGACCTGGCGGCACCGGTCGTTCCCAGACTTGCCAGAAGGGCCCCGCCTGGATCTGGGTCCACTTTTGCTTGCTCAGGTGTAAGGGTGGAGACTCGCCGACTCGTAAGCCGAGGTACCGAACGCCAAACTGGTTCAGGGCCGACTCGGGATCCCTGACCACCTCGTCAAAGGCCGCCAGCCGTCCGACGACCCTTCGTTCTCCATCAGACGCATCCCTGTTCCAGGGCCCCCATGAACCCGGCCTGAGCTTGAATCCTTCTCGCTGGTTGGCCTCGAAGGTCGAACGATTCCGGTCAAGTAAGTAATTGTTCAGCGCGATCCTCCGGTCCCATTCCGCGTCAGTGACCTGAGGGCTGAGGAAAACCCAGTAATTGTCGAGGGGACGCTGATTCTCGAGGATTGACGCGAAGTTGATGAACTGGTGTTCGCCGGCAACCGTGGAGTTGGGGGCGAATCTCGGCGCACCCGACTCGATTCTTTGAATCTGATATTCATGACAATTCTCGACCAGGACCAACCCCGCCTTGGCCTGGAGCGACTCGGCGACGCGCAGGCCGAGGCCGATGAGCGCATCGGCCAGGCAAAGCAGCATCAAGCCGGCCAACGCGAGGCGAGCCTTGTGTCCGTGACGCGGCAGCAGCGAGACGACCATGAGCATGATCAAGAGCGAGCAGCAGGGGGCCCAGAGATAAAGCCAATGATAGTTCTCGATGTTCAAGCCGGTCACGATATGATGTTTGAAGAGAACAAGGCCCGAGAAGCCCATCGTCCAGAGATAGATCAGATCCCGGCGTTGTCTCCAGATCCAGATGAATCCGACGATCAGGACCAGGCTGGCCACGATAGGAAACTTCATGTCGGTAAACCGGTCGACGTGGACGAACTTATCCGATCGGATCAACCAGTCGGGCTGCGTACCTCGCTTCAGCATCATGTCCCAGAAGATTCGATAGCTCCCGATCAGCCCACCGATCAGGCCGGTCCACAGATAGACCCGACGATGTCCTTGGTCGATCAAGAATGCCAGGACAAGTGCGGCGGCCGCGGTTGTCCAGAAGTAAGGATAGACATGGAAGAGCAGCCCGAAACTCACGCCCGAGAGGACGAGGGAACCCCGCGTCGGCGTCTGCCGAGTTCGCGTCACCAGCCAGAGATTGAAAAGCAGATACGCCATCGTCAGCGCGGGAGTCGCGACCCTCCATTCCGAATGGACGAAATCCCCGACGAAAGAGTTGGAGCTTCCCGTGAGCACGGAGGAAAGAACCTGCACCTGGCGGAAGAAGAGGCCGGCCGAGATCAGCCCAACGTCACCCAGCATGACAATGACAAGTGCCGTCACGATCCACGGTCTCGGGACAAACTGGCGGATGAGAAGATACCAGGTGAGGGCGAGGCTGAGCCCGCCCAGGATGCGCCAGCAAAAATCAATTCCGATCGGTCCCAGGCCGAGGACCCAGGCCATCCAAACCCCTGGAAGGAGTGGGAGTTGCCTGAACAGGCTGACACCGCCTGAGACCAGAACCGGGTCGGACAGGTAAGCCGGGTGGTTGAAATAGGCCTGGCTCCCGAGAGCGAGCATGAACAGCTCATCTCCATTGCCAATCCAGATCATGGAACCGCGCTTGAACCACTGGATGATCGCGGGCAGCAAGGCCATTGCCAGCCCCATGATGATGCAAGCCGTGATTGGCAAGATCTCCCCTCGGGAGCAGACAGCCTGCCCGGCCTTGTTCCTGGACTCGCTCTCGGGGGCCGGCTCTGCTTGAGTTGATGGAGAGTTCGAAGATTCTTTTGTCATATTGATTCGATCCAACTCAGGCTAGACAGTTTCAAGTCTGGACGGGCCTCTTTCAAACCGCTTGAACATCACGAATCGTCAATGTCGATCCTTAAAGAAGAATTAGAACAGTTCCACCGCTGAGTTACCAATAGAGTCAGACCAAGCAGGATTCGATCAGGAGACGGCTTAGAATCAGGGACCGACTTCGCGGCGCGATTGCTCTTCGAATCGGCCGCGTTGATAATCTGAACGTGGTCCTGGTGCGCCATCGCAACGCAAAGGGGAGCTTTAGAAGATGCGCGGGCTGTCAGCAAAGGGTAGGGCGGGGCTGAGGATCTTCAGTGCGGTTCTGGGATTGGGGATACTCGGCGGACGGATGGCTCCGGCCGAAGCGGCGGAGCCGGTGACCGACCACCAAGTGATCACCCTCTGGCCTGGAGGAGCACCCGGGGCCAAGGGCAATGATCCGGAGCAGGATATTCCGACCCTGACGGTCTGGCCCGCGAAGCCGGAAACGGCCACGGGCGCCGCGGTTGTTGTCTGTCCCGGCGGCGGTTACGGGATGCTGGCCAGCGATCATGAGGGCGTGCAGGTCGCCGAGTGGCTCAACTCGCTGGGAGTGTCGGCGTTCCTGCTCAAGTACCGGCTTGGCCCGCGCTATCACCACCCTGCCATGCTTCAGGACGCAGGACGGGCGATCCGGACGGTGCGGGCTCTCGGCCGGAAATGGGGCGTCGACCCGCATAGGATCGCAATTCTCGGATTTTCCGCGGGGGGGCATCTGGCCTCCACGGCCGGCACCCATTTCGATGCCGGCAAGCCGGACGCCGAAGACCCGGTGGAACGCGTCAGCTCCCGACCCGACCGGCTGATCCTGGTTTATCCCGTGATCGCCCTGGCCACGGCCTACGGCCATAGCGGGTCAAAGCAGAACCTGCTGGGCGATGAGCCTTCGGACGAACTGGTCCGCTCCCTGTCGAACGAGACCCAGGTGACCTCTCGGACGCCGCCCACCTTCCTCGCACACACCAGCGAGGACACGGGTGTCCCCGCGGAAAACAGCTTGCTGTTTGTGATGGCCTTGCGTGCAGCCAAGGTGTCAGTCGAGTTTCACCTCTTCGAGAAAGGCCAGCACGGCCTGGGGCTGGGCCACGGCGCCAGCCAGTTCGGGATCGGTCCCAACCTGGCGTTCCAGGAATGGCCCAAGCTCTGCGCGATCTGGCTCAAGGGCCAGGGTTTCCTCGACCGCAACGGCGGTCATGCGTCTCAGGCCGCACCATGATCGGTCAGTCCCGGACGCGCAGCCTGGGCTCGGAGCCTGGGACGTGAGGGTGGGTAAAAAGAAAAAAACCGGCCAGAGAATCAGTTCCGTACGACTACCTCTCCCTTAGTCGTGCGGCACCGAATCAACTGGCCGGTTAGCGGAGGGCCTGAACCTCCGAGGGACCAACCTCGAATCCAGGCCGTGTCTCGAGAAAGGGCGAGCGGGGGGTCGTGCGAGGCGTCCCGCTCGCCCTTTGGCGGGGGAGCAGTCTTACCGAGGGCAAAACGGCCGTCGCCAGTGGGGTGGCTGCTTCTAGGTTGGAAGCGACCCGAGCTTTACTCTTTTTAGTCACTTCTCAAGGCTACTCTTCTTTTGTCATGACTTTCGTTTCACGGAATGCTGATAGAGCAAACCGAATGCCAGAGAGATTTTCACTCGCGCAAGGGCATCGATTTTCCTCCCAAGTCGCCCCGGCTTTCGTGCCGATCTGTCAGAAGAACTCGCGAGTTACGTCGATCGCTTTGTCTCCGTCGGAAACCGCGCGAATCTGTGTCCAAGATCGACCGACCAATGAGGTCCGTCACTTTCATGTGCAGGTCCGCCCAAGAATCCGGCAGCCGGTATCGATCCTGAGTGTCGCCTGATCCCGGATGTGGCTCGATCGGTCGTTCGTGTTCCAATCTCGTCCCGCAACGGTTCGAGGTTTCCGTGCAGAAGAGGCAAGTCGGCGAGATCGCACGCTGGATTGATCTCTCTATGGAAGCGGGAACGAATCCGGTAACCTGTGAGCGGCTCCAAGGTCCGCACAGTCAGGAGTCGTGTCCGACCGATGTCTTCCCTTGAGCCATTGCAGCCAGGAGCTCGCTCGGGCACATGAACGATCTTGGAGTCAGCGACCTTCCGCCTGGTCTTGAATCCCTGGCACGGGCACTTTGCGCCTGGGTGCGCCAGGGGAATTCGGCGAGTCTTGAGCGCTGGTTCGCGCGCGAGCTCGAGGCTGACGGCGCGCCGATCCGTTTGAGCATCCCCGATTGGTGGCAGTGTGTCAGAGGCCTGGCCGAAGCCAGGCACCTTCGTCCAGGATGGTCCAAGAAGGTGGATCGTCATGTTCTGGCGCTGCTCCGATCTCTGCTGCGGTTCTCCCGGCCGGGCGGCACTCCGACGACCGATTTCGACGCGGTGGAACTCGACGCCAGCTCTCGAACGAGCCTTGCACAGCTAGCCCGGGCGTATGCCCGCACTGGCGAGGCGCGGGTGATCGGCTGTTGGCTCTCGCTGCCCGACGCCTTGCACGTTCCGCCCCCGCTTCCCGCGTGGTCGAGCTCCCGGCATGTGCTGGCGGTCCTGCGTGGGGGCTGGCAGAAAGGCGACGATCTATTCGTCGTCGATCACCGCCGGCGGGAGCCCCAGACCCGGTTCGAGCTGATGGGATCGGGATCTTCCTGGCTGGGCCCGGACTGGCGGCTGGCAAGGTCGGTCGCCGCATCGTCCTGCCCCAGACCCGGCTCATGGATCTCCAGCTCGGCCGCCGATCTGCTCGAATGGTCCTACCGATCGTCGGGGCTGCGCCTCAGGCGAACCGCTCTCTTGCTCCGCGGCCGCAAGATGGCGCTTCTGGGCGATCAGATCGGCGGCAAAGACTTGCCAGGAAGGCTTCTCGAAACGGAATTCGGCCTGCCTGCTGGGGTCACGGCCGAGCCGATTCCCGGCTGTCGCGGTCTGCTCCTGCGGACCGCCAGCAGCCGCGCGACGGCCCAGGTCTTGCCGGTCGCGCTGCCCGCCGCACCTCATGAGACCGACCGCGGACAGCTTTGCGTCCTGGATGATCATCGCCACCTCACGCTGAGCTGCATGGCGCGAGGAGGGCGGTGCTGGCTTCCCCTCCTGGTGTCGTGGGATCCCAGGCGGCACCGCAAGCAGCTGAGCTGGAGGGTGCTCACCGTCGCCCAGGATTCCAAGGTCTGCGCTCAGGACGTCGCCTTCGCCGTCCGGGTGAGCTGGGGACGAGACGACACGCTGGTGATCTACCGCAGCCTGGGTCCTCCCGCCCCACGGTCATTTCTGGGACATCAGACCAAGGCCAGGTTCCTGCTCGGCCGGTTCACCAGCGAGGGCAACGTCGAGCCGCTCTTGAGCGTGGATTGAGGCGAGGATTCGGCGCCCTGTCAAGGTGTCCAGTCGCCGATCAAAATCGCTCCGCGCGAGGCCTGGAGAGAATCGCCGACAGCGACAGGGCGATGTATGCGAGGGTGACCAGGACCATCAGGCTGCCCGAATGAAAGTGTGCGGTCCGCAACGAGGCCTGGCCGTTGCGGATCAACAGGCCCACGACCAGTTGGAGAACGATCAAGAGCGCTGACAGCAGACCGAGTCCAATGAGCACTGCCTTCATGGTAGGAACCGACCTCTCATGGGAAATCAAGGATCAACCGGCCGCCGCTCTCGTCGCGGTTCGCGAGGCCGGACAGCCGGGAATGCGTGACCGGGACGGGGAATCGCATTGACTTTCGCGCCCGGACATCATGGAGAATAGTCAATCGCGGTGGTTTCGTCACCCCGTGGGTTGGTGCAACGGCGGTCGTGACGACGCCCCGCGGGGTTGTCTTGCCAGATAGGGCATCATCGAGCGTGCATACTTGAGCAAAACCAGCGATCGAATTCGCCAGAATGTGGTATCGGTTCGAGCCCGGATCGCGGCGGCCGCGCGCCGCTCGGGCCGGGCTGAAGCGTCGGTCGAGCTGGTCGCGGTCACGAAGAAGTGGCCTGCGGAACTGGTCCGGCCGCTGGTTGCGGCGGGCGTGCTCGACCTGGGCGAGAACTACCCCCAGGAGCTCTGGAGGAAGGTCGAATCGCTGGCAGAGCTCGAACAGCCCGTGCGCTGGCATCTCATCGGGCACCTCCAGACCAACAAGGCCAGGCGGACCCTGCCGCTGGTGCGGATGATCCACGCGGTCGATTCGCTCAAGCTCCTGCAACTGCTCGACACGCTGGCGCGCGAGGTATCCAACCCTCCTTCGGTCTGCTTGCAGGTCAACACATCGGGCGAAGAGTCCAAGCATGGCTGGTCCGCCGCCGAGATCCTCGAAGACGCCGATGCCATCGCCGCTTGCCGAAGCATCCCGATCGCGGGAGTGATGACAATCGCGGGCTGGGGCACGGACGCCGAGACGGCCAGACCCTCGTTCATTCAACTCCGCCAGACCCGGGACGCGCTGCGGCAGCGCACGGGCCTGCCGCTCTCCGAGCTGTCGATGGGCATGTCCAGCGATTTCGAGGCCGCGATCGAGGAAGGAGCGACCCTCGTTCGCGTGGGCTCGGCGCTTTTTGCAGGGGTCGAGGCATGATCGATCTGACGGTCCATGCTCAGGGAACAGTGCTCGCCGTGCACGCTCAGCCCGGTGCGAAACGCAATGCCGTCCTGGGAACGCGCGCAGGGGCGCTGCGCGTCGCGGTGACCGCGCCGCCAGAGAAAGGCAAGGCCAACGCCGCCATCGGGGCCGTGCTCGCCGAAAGTCTTGGCTGTCGCTCATCTCAGATTGCGCTCATTGCCGGGGAGACTTCGCGTCAGAAGCGGTTTCTCGTCATCGGAGTCACGCCCGATGACCTGCGTCGAAGGCTCGCCGCCGCGATACCAGACGCCGGTCCAACCTTACCTCTATCGTGATCGAGCCATGTCGCTATATCCCGCCGAAATCACGATCGACCCCTGGAGCGGACCGCCGCCGGCCGCATCGGTTCGCGTGCCCGGCTCCAAGAGCTTGACCAATCGCGCCCTCGCCATCGCGGCGATGGCCGATGGCCCAAGCACACTCTCCGGCGCTCTGGACAGCGAGGACACGCGGGTCATGGTGCAGGCTCTCAAAGCGCTCGGCATTGCGGTCGTCCACGACACCGATATCGCCCGGATCCGGGTTGAGGGCTGCGGCGGCCGCGTTCCGGTTCGCCAGGCCAGCCTAGACGTCGCCAATTCGGGAACCAGCCTGCGGTTCCTCACCGCGATGCTGGCCACGGGGGTGGGAACCTACCAGCTAGACGGGACGTCGCGGATGCGCCAGCGCCCGATCGCCGACCTGCTCGCGGCCCTCCGCGACCTGGGTGTCAGAGCCCGTAGCGACCTGGGCACGGGCTGCCCTCCCGTCACGATCGAGGCGCGCGGCCTGGACGGGGGGTTCTGCACCGTGCGCGGCGACGTCTCCAGCCAGTTCCTCAGCGGTCTGCTGATGGCGAGTCCTTATGCCAGCGACACGGTCACGGTCGAGGTGCAGGGCGTCCTCGTCTCTCGACCGTATGTCTCCATGACCCTGGCCGTGATGGAAGCCTTCGGGGTCAAGACCGGCAACCGCAAGTTCCGCCGTTTCGACGTCTACCCCGCGCACTACCGCGGACGCGCCTTCGCGATCGAGCCGGACGCCTCGGCCGCCAGCTACTTCTTCGCCCTGGCCGCGCTCACCGGCGGCACGGTCACGCTCGAGGGGCTCGGCGCCTCGAGCCTGCAGGGCGACCTTGCGTTCGTGGACATCCTCGAGCACATGGGCTGCACCGTGCAGCGGCAGCCCGATCGAACCACCGTGACCGGCGGAGCGCTCCGCGCGGTCGACGTGGATATGAATGCCATCAGCGACACGGTCATGACGATGGCCGTCGTCGCCCTCTTCGCCGACGGCATTTCGCGCATCCGCAACGTCGGCCACATCCGCCACAAGGAAACGGATCGAATCGCGGCGTTGGCGGCCGAGCTGCGCAAGCTGGGAGCCAGCGTCGACGAGCTCGCCGACGGCCTGGTCATCCAACCTCCCGCCGCATCCCTGCTGCGGCCCGCCCGCATCGACACCTACGACGACCACCGGATGGCCATGTCATTCGCCCTGGCGGGACTCAAGATCCCCGGCGTCACGATCCTCGACCCTGGCTGCGTGGCCAAGACTTATCCGGGATTCTGGGACGACTTAGCTGCTCTGCGGAAGACAAGCGCCGGCTGTACCTTACGCGGCCATGAGTGAGACGTCATCTCCAAGACCACAGAAGATCATTGCCGTCGTCGACGGCCAGGGCTCGGTAATGCAGGCCGATGCGTGCCGACCAGAATGGGCCGACTCGCCGAAAGTGAAGAGAGGGATGCCTGGGATCGTTCCTCAGGAGTGCGAAGCAAGCATCAGCTTGGCGCCTGACGGCCTCGGGGAGCCGACGATAGCAAGACCAGAAGCGGGGCGTCGCTCGATGGTTCACAAGTCGGTGCAGCGCCCCCCATGCCAGTCGTCGAGGGCTTCTTGAGCCAGGGCGTCCAGGCGCCCTGCCTGGACATCCTCGTCAAACTCCCGGTCCCAGACTTCGGCATCGAATGTGGCAAACCAGGCTCGAAACTCCGATAGGTCGTCGGAGCTGAGCTGCTGGATTGCTCGTTCAATCTCTTCAACTTTGCTCATCTCGAAGCTCGTCGTGCTCGGGTAGGCCATGTGCCTGCGACCCCGGGAGATTCTTCGTCGCATAGGCCACTTCCGGAGTTACACTGACCATCGTACCTAGACGGACGATTCATCGAAAGCCGTGACATTGGCGGCCATCCACGTTTCCCAGGTACCACAGAGTGCGTGGCCCGTCCGCTCCCGATGGGGATTACCCACTCGACGGTTTCGCCTCATCGCTCAGTTGACGCTACTTGCCGGGCCCTCCCGATGACCGTTGAAGAGATCCACGCACAGGCGGTTGAAATCGCCAGGGGCCAGGATGCACTCGACGACATGGGCGACGAAGACGAGCAGAGGCAGACCCTCAATGCGCGCATGAAGGCTATTGACGAGGAACCCCTCTCCCCGCGCAGGCGCTTCCGGCAATGAGACTCGTGTTGCTTCAGTCCGCAATCCAAAATCCAAACTCGAGAATCCAAAATCATGTGTCGGCCCTTCGGCGATCCTAACCGGGTCACGGACACGGCCAAGCGATTGGGGCTCGAATGCACGGTTCGGCCCCGTGGAAGACCGAAGAAACAATCGTAGGCTGGCCACGTTTACTTGTACTCTCTGTGTTGTCCAGATCCGATTCTCCAGATTTGGTGGCTGTCTTTCACCCACCGCACCCACCGACCCACCGAGGGACCAAGAAAAACCAAAAACCAAGTCTGACACCCCCTCCCATGACACCCCCTCCCAACAGACACCCCCTCCCAACAAGTCTGACACCCCCTCCCAAACAGGATCCCCATTTAGCTCAGGCGAACGTGCCTGGCCAAAGCTTCTCCAGACATGCTAGAATCACTAGGTAATCCCAGTTGATCAAAGGGCCGGAGACGACGATGCTAGGAACCGGTACCACGGAAGCCACATCGCGTGAGGATGGAGGTCATCCAATAGGTCACCCGATATCCGGGCAGTTCGGCCTGGTGATGGCGATCTTTGTGGTGATCTCAAGCATGGTGGGGGTCGGCGTCCTCACCACATCGGGTTACACCATCGCGGCCGTTGGAAGCAGCCAGGTGATGCTCGGGCTTTGGCTGGTCGGCGGGATGGTCGCTGTGTGCGGCGCCTTGACGGTGGCCGAATTATCCGCCTCACTACCTGCATCGGGTGGAGAATACATTTATTTATACGATGCATATGGTCCATTGGTGGCTTTTTTGTCGGGCTGGGTTTCGTTCTTGATCGGCTTCGCGGCGCCGATCGCGGCCTCGGCGTATGCCGCGGCGTCCTACCTCTTGGCCCCCCTCGATCTGCATGGGCCAATGGCCAAGGTCGTTCATCAGGGGATCGCGACTCTCGCCATCTCCGTATTTGCCATAATCCACACCTCAGATCGAGGCCGCACGATCTGGGTTCAGTCGTCGTTCACCCTGCTCAAGCTCGGATTCCTGATCTCGTTCGTGGTTGCGGGTCTGGCTGTGGGTTGGCGACATCGAGCGAACTTGGTCGATCGACCGCCCCTGGGCGTTGGCGCAATCACTCCTATGATATTCGCGCTTGTATATATTTATTATTCCTACTCGGGATGGAACGCTGCCGCGTACTTGGCGGGCGAGATCAGCGATCCGGGGAGGCGTCTGCCAAAGGCGATCCTGATAGGCACCCTGGCGGTGGTTGTACTTTATCTCGGCCTGAACACGGTCTACGCGCTTGCGCTACCGGCTCCGGAGATCCGGAGGATTGCCGAACGGGAGGGTCTTGACGCCGTCGCGCCGTTCGCGGAGCTGGCTGCACGACGCCTGTTCGGCCCGATGCTGGCTGCCCCGCTGTCGATCGTAATCGGCCTGGCGCTCATGGCATCACTGAGTGCTTACATATTAACAGGACCGCGGGTTTCGTATGCGATGGCTCAGGCTGGCCACTTCCCTGCCATCGCGGGCCGCCTCACTCGCCGGTCTCGGACCCCTGCAGTCGCCACGGCCCTCCAAGGTTGGATGGGCCTTGGTACTTCTCTGGACCGGATCGTTCGAGAGCATCCTCATCTATACCGGTGTCGGCCTGGCTCTGTTCTCGATGCTGTCCGTGAGCTCGATATACGTCTTGCGCCGGACACACCCCGACCTGCCACGTCCGTTTCGCACGCCCGGCTATCCGTTCGTTCCAGCTATCTTCTTAGCAGCCTCGGCCATCCTGACTATCGCGGCCTTCGTCGAGCGGCCCTGGGTTTCGCTCTATTCATTGCTCAGCATCCTGGCGGGCATCCCGGTTTATTCTCTATGCCTTCGGCCCAGGCGTCAGACACTCTTAGCACAGAATCGATGATTCAAGCCCAAGACATGCGATCAAGATTCCTTTCACACCTGCGTGATGGAGGCTCCAATGCTTTCGAAAATCCGTAGATTCTTGGAGATCACGGGGATCGATTCGATCGAGAAAGCCGCCGAGGTCGCTGCGGCTTACGGCGGCATAGTTCTGCTGGGGTTCATCGCCGTAGCATTCATGCTGATGTGGATGCGACGGCCGTTTGTGGAGGGAGCGAGGATTCGACACCGTCTTCCGATCATGGCGGCTGCCTCCCTCATGGTTGTCATCGCTTCTGCGGCCATCGGCCTCGGAATCGTTTTTCCTCTCGTTCAGGTTTCGCTCAGAATTGCAGAGACTTCTAGGCCAGTCAATAGCATGGCGAAGATTCAGTCCGAACAGCTCGTCCAGACAATCCTGAGCCAGCCGAGGTATCGAGATCCGAAGAAACTCAACCGGTTCGAATTCAAGATGTGGTCACAGAACGGTGAAGACGGAATCATCGCCGAGATCTTCCGGAGAATTGGCACGACGAACCGCTACTTTGTCGAGTTCGGTGCTTCCTCGGGCGATGAAAACAACACGGCCTTTCTTCTTCGGCTGGGATGGAAGGGGCTATGGATGGACGGTGATGCCGCAGCAGTGAATCGGGCAAGGGCGACTTTTCGTTCTGAGATTTCGAGCGGAAAGCTGACAGTGATCGAGGCTTTTATCACCGCCGAGAACATCGAAGATCTCTTCCGTCAGGGCCAAGTGCCGGACGAGTTCGACCTCTTGTCAATCGATATTGACCGCAATGATTATTATGTGTGGGAGAAGATCGCCCACTATAGCCCGCGCTGCGTCGTCATCGAATACAACGCAGGGTTCCCACCCACCATGTCGTGGGTGGTTCCCTATGATCCGAAGGCGTGGGGCTGGAACACATTCGGTAATGGCAATGGTGCCAGCCTGAAGGCGCTCGAGGAACTCGGAGCCAAGAAGGGCTATAACCTTGTGGGTTGCGACCTCTGTGGCGTAAACGCCTTCTTCGTTCGAAACGACCTTCTCAAAGACCGTTTTGCCGCACCATACACGGCTGAGAACCACTACGAACCATTCCGCGTTGGAGAGATCCTCGATCATTCTTATGAAAAAAGTTCACTGGAACCCTAGAAGTTTCACCCCGTAGAAAGTGAGAAGAAATTTTGGTTTTTTGAGTTTTTTCGACAAACTGCCCCTCCCCAAGACGGTCAGAAAAGGTGTCAGATACGAATGGCACTCGGTTTTCCCTTAAGCCGCTTGCATTAAGCGTTTGCGCGCTTGCTTGCGCGGTTCCATAAGAAATCGCTGTGGTTTCGGTCGTCGTTTGTTGGCGCGCGGTTCGACGCGGCCGGGGCGGTCGCCGACGTCGTGTTGTGCGATTGCTCTGAGCATCTCCTTTATCAGGTGGTCCAGTTCGCTTGGTATCGCCTGTCGGGGGGTCGGGGGTGAAAAGGTGACAGCCACCAAATTGACAAAGCTGGGATATCCTGATAAAAGCCGTGAATGTCACGATCGAGGCGACATTCTCCGGGGGGGATGGTTTTCCACGTGCTCAACCGAGGCGTGGGCCGGAGAGTGCTTTTCACCAAGGACGAGGACTTCTTGGCGTTCGACCGGGTCGTTGAGAAAACGCTGCGAGCTCGCCGGATGCGGTTGTGGGCTTACTGTTTGGTGCCCAACCACTGGCATTTCGTCGTTTGGCCCGAGCGGGATGGCGATCTTCCCGCGTTCATGCAGCAAGTGACCAACACATATATGAAGCGATGGAAGGAGCATCGTCACGAGATCGGGTACGGCCATCACTATCAAGGGCGTTACAAGTGTTTCCCGGTGGAAACAGAAGACTACTTCTACCAGGTCAGTCGCTACGTGGAGCGGAACTCCCTGCGTGCAAACCTCGTGGAGCGAGCGGAATCGTGGCGTTGGTCGAGTTTGCGCCGTGTGGAGCGCGAAGACCCGGCGTTTCCCATCCTCTCGACGTGGCCTTTGCCTCGCCCCACCGATTGGCTGCAACT
>JBEKTN010000009.1:0-47828 GCA_049516015.1 Isosphaeraceae bacterium
CTCCTGGAGCACCACTTCGCGCTGGAGAAGGCGTTCCCTGTCAAGACGCGGCGCGCCCAGGACATCGTCAAGGCGGTGGCCAACCGAGTGGGGATCACCAAGGCCGTGAGCCCGCAGGTGCTGCGGCACACATTCGCCACGATGGCCTTGCGGAAGGGGATCAGCCTGCCGACGGTGCAGAAGATTCTGGGCCACGACAGCCTCCAGACGACGGTGATCTACCTCAATTTCACCGACGTGCACATCCAGGACGAGTTCGAGCGGAAATGGTGAGAACCGCCCATCCGCAGGCTATCCAGCAAACTGGACGGCTGAGGACTCGATTTATTGGTGCCGGTGCTATTTTTCTGCGCACGTTGGGGATCACGTGGAGCGGAATCTCTCCCTCACGACGTCCGCCGACGCTCGTCTCAGGCGACCAGTCGGTTGGACGGCATTACGGCGCACCGATGTCTTTGGGTTCGAACCGGGTCCGGCATCAGGGAAGCACGCCCCCACCCCCGAGCGCTGCCCCCGCCAAGAACCACTTGGGCGAAATCGGCCATCCACGTTTACTCTGTGCTACAAAGTAAGTGGCCCCTCCGCGCTCCCTCCGCGCTTTGAGCCGGTGGACCCGAGGGAAAGAGATGGAAATGATTGAGAACCGTCAGAACAAGGCCGACTTCCCGGGTGTTTGTCATTGTCAAATAACTACTTATGACAAAGAATCGGAAGTCCCACGGGGGGCATTGAGCGCTGCCGAAACTTCAGAAATCTCAACTAATCTGAACCGGACGCCCGTCCAGTACCGGTGAAAGTGGACCCTGTTCAAGCTGACGCTGGTGCCACAAAGTGGGTGGCCCCATCCAGTCTGTCGCCCCATCCAGTCTGTCTGTCAGGCGTTCGTCCGCAAGAGCGAGCGAACGATCCCGGCGATCTCCGGCGGTTTCAGCGGGTCCTCGCCCAGTGGGACGTAGGCCCGCTTCGGGTCGACGATCCGGACCTTGCCCGGATGCCGTCGGGCCAGCGTCTCGATCTTCTTGGAATCACGGTAGGTGAAGACAACGTACTCGGCCTCGACGTGGATCCGCTCCAGCTTCCAGTTGCCCGCCAGGATCCGCAGCTCGGCCTCCAGGAGCAGGTTCTCGGTGGGTTTGGGCAGCGGTCCGAACCGGTCGTTCAGCTCCTGGCGAAAATCGGCCAGATGGTCAAGGCTGCGCAGGCGGGCCAGGCGGCGATAGAGCTCGAGCTTCACCCTGGGGCCGGGTACATAGTCCTTGGGCAGGTAGGCTCGCCATGAGAGCTCGACCGAGCAATCGAAGAGCGGCTTCGCGGGCTGATCGGTCAGCGAGCGGACAGCCGATTCCAGCAGCGAGCAATAGAGCTCATAGCCGACGCTTTCAATGTGGCCTGATTGCTCGGGCCCCAAGATGTTGCCCGCGCCCCGGATCTCCAGGTCGCGCAGCGCGATCTTGAACCCGGCGCCCAGCGACGTGAACTCCTCGATGGCCTTGAGCCGCCGGACCGCGTTGGGCGTGACGGGTTTGTCCGATTCGAGCAGGAGATAGGCGTAAGCCCGGTGCTTGAATCGCCCCACCCGGCCGCGGAGCTGGTGCAGGTCGGCCAGGCCGTACTTGTCGGCCTCATTGATGAAGATGGTGTTGACGTTGGGAATGTCGAGGCCGCTCTCGATGATCGTGGTCGCGACCAGGATGTCGAACTTGCGGCGAATGAACGCCAGCATGGTGCGCTCGAGGGCCTCGCCGGTGGTCTGGCCGTGGGCGATGGCGATCTTCGCCTCGGGAACGATCGACTGGATGCGGTCGGCCACGCTCGCGATGTCGTAGATCCGGTTGTGCACGAAGTAGACCTGGCCGTCGCGGTTCAGCTCGCGATGGATGGCCCGCTTGATCGTCTCGGGATCGAACCGGCTGATCCTGGTCTCGATCGCCTTGCGATCGGGGGGCGGAGTCTCCAGGTTGGAGATGTCGCGGATGCCCAGCAGGCTCATGTGCAGGGTCCGCGGAATCGGCGTGGCCGAGAGCGTCAGAACGTCCACCATCGAACGGAAGGTCTTCAGCCACTCCTTGTCCTCGACCCCGAACCGCTGCTCCTCGTCGATGACCACCAGGCCCAGGTCCTTGAACGCGACGTCCTTCTGCAAGATCCGGTGGGTGCCGATCAGGATGTCGACTCCGCCGGCGGCCGCGCGCTTGAGTACCTCGCGCACCTCGGAACGGGGACGAAACCGATTGACCACCTCGATATTGAACGGAAACTCCCCCATCCGCGCGGAGAAGCTGCGGTGATGCTGCTCGGCCAGGATGGTTGTCGGCACCAGCACAGCCACCTGCTTGCCGGCGTCGACGGCCTTGAAGGCCGCGCGGATGGCGATCTCGGTCTTGCCGTAGCCGACGTCGCCGCAGATCAGGCGGTCCATCGGCTTCTGTTCGGCCATGTCGCGCTTGGTCGCCTCGATCGCGGTAAGCTGGTCGGGCGTCTCCTCGAATGGAAAGGCGGCCTCGAACTCGGCCATCCAGTGGCTGTCCTCGGCGGGATAGGCAAACCCCGGCTGGCTGGCGCGCTGGGCGTGGATGTCGAGCAGCTCCTGCGCCAGGTCCACGACCGCCTCGGCTACCCGCTTCTTCCGCTTCTCCCACGTCGACGAGCCGATCTTCGAGAGCACCGGCGCTCCCTTGCCGCCGCCGACGTACTTCTGCACCAGGTCGATCTTGGCGATCGGCACGTACAGCTTGGTCCCCTCGGCAAACTCGAGCAGCAGGGTCTCCTCGGCGTGCTCGGCCGACTGATCGACGAACTGCAAGCCGCGATACCGTGCGATGCCGTGGTTGACGTGGACAACCAGGTCGCCCTCGTTCAGGTCGAGGAAGCTGTCGATGGCCCGGCTCTCGTACCTGCGCCTGGTCACCGGGCGGCGGACGTCGGCCCGGGCGAAGAGCTCGTGGTCCGCGATCACCAGGGTCGAGGCGTCGATCAGGTGAAAGCCCGCCCGGATCCGCCCCACGGCGCGATGGAGCCGGCCTTGTTGCGCCAGGGCCGTGTCGCTGAAGACTTCGCCCAGGCGCTCGACCTCGGCTGCGTTGTGGCAGGCGATCAGCACGCGGTCCCCGGCCGCCGCGCCATTGAGCTCGGCCTTGACCCGGGCCAGGTCGCCCGAGAACCGCTCGACACTCTCGATCCGGAGATGGCAGGTGGCTTCGAGCGAATCAGGGGCCAGCGCCGAAACCGCGATCGATGGAAACCGGATCAGGCGCTCGAAGGTGCTCTCCACCGAGTAAAGTCCGCGTGGGTCGTCGATCCGGCCCAGGTAGTGCCGGCCCTCTTCACGCACGTCGCCTGGCTCGATCAAGGCCACCCAGGTGCCGTCGGGAAAGAAGTCGGTCAGCGGCCCGAAGCTGGCGCGGTTCTTCTCATCGTAGGTGGGCGGAATCGTGATCGTGACGTTGTCCCAGCGGTCAAGCGAGCGCTGAGATTCCGCGTCGAACGGGCGAATGGATTCCACCTCGTCGCCGAAGAACTCGATCCGGACCGGCTCGGTGGCGTCCATCGGAAAGACGTCGAAGATGCCGCCCCGAAGACTGAACTCGCCGGGGACCTCGACGACTTCGGCCCGCACCATCCCCCGCTCTAGCAGCCACGACGCCAGTTCCTCGACGGGCAGGTTGTCACCCACGCCGATTTGCCGCGACATCCGCACCAGCACCTCGCGCCTGGGCACGGGCTGCAACAGCGCCTGGATGGAGGTCACGATCAGACGCGGAGGCATCGCGCCGGCCAGGCGGCTGATCACGCGCAGTCGTTTGCCGAAGACCTCGTCGCTGGCATCTTGCTCGCGGGGAAGCTTCTCCCAGGCCGGGAAGACTTCCGGCGTGATCCCCGCGAACACCGCGATGTCGTCGCGAAAGTCATCGACGTCGCTGATGTGGGCCAGGACGATGACCAGAGTCGTGGGCGCATGCAGGCCAAGCGCGGCCGACACCAGCCCGGCGGCCGACCCCCAGGCCCCGTCGATGGTCGCCGCGCGGCCGTTCTTGAGCGCCGCCAGGGCCTCGGGAAAACCCGAAGCGCGCTGGATCTGCCGGGTCAAATCCTTGAATTCGACCGCCGGTGATGCCGTCGGCGTGACGTGGGCTGGGAAGGCAGCGGCTTTGCGAGAGACTCTGGGCATCGAATATTCGCTTGATCACGAAAGTCGGCCGGGCCAGCGAGGTCCGCCGGACCAGGCTCGGTCATTCAGGCCGGCTTCTCATTGTTGATTGTAGATGCCGCCTCGTCTTCCGACCATAGGGGCGGACGCGTCTGTCGCTGCCGGATCGCGGCCCGGCCTCGTTTGGCCCGGCTCACAGGTGCCGGAGGCACGGCGTGCGCCGGCTCGGTCCGGCCCTCACTCCTGGTCGACGAGTCCGACCGCAGCTTCCGGTTCACCCGCTCGATGACGTGAACGAGATCGTTGACGTCCACGGGCAGATCCAGGCATGCCGCGGCTCCGGACGCCCTGGCCTGGCCGACCGTGGCGCGATCGGCAAACCCCAGGAGGGCAACCACCGGGCCGAGCTTCGTACGCTCCTCGAGCAACCGAGGCCAGTCCGGCTCCAGCACGGGAATGTCCCAGAGCGTCAAGACCTGGCTTGCCGCCCGATCCGCAACTGCGGCCCGACCCTGCCACTGAGCCGTGAACTCCCGGCCAGCCGAGACCTTGAACCCCTCGGCCAAGCAGATCTCACTCAGAACGGCCCGCAGCTCGTGATTACTGCTGATCACTTGCAGCGGCAGGCAATTGGCAGCCCGGGGCGGCTCATCCCGCCGCTCCAACAGACGGCAAACGTGACGCGCAAGCGTCTCGACCGCCGTCGCTTCGGGGATCGCCAGATCAACCCCCCGCGTGCACCGCTCCAGCTCGGCGTAACGCACGTAGGGGCTGAAGCACAAGATAACTCGCGGCAAGGCGTTAAATCGAGGGACCAAACGCCATTGCTCGATCCGCGCGGCGTCCGCCTGCGACAATCGCGAGCGATGCAAGATCAGCAGCCGGGGCGGCTGGTCCGGCTCGAAGAGTCGCTCCGGGACCTCACCAGCGCACATCACGGCATGCACTTCCGACAAGTCGGAAATCGAACCCAGGATCTCCCTGACCCAGGGATCGTCCAGATCACCCACGAAGCGGATTGTCGGTCCGGTTGCGTCCATGCAGCCCTCGGTCGATTTTCTGGTGATCGCGTCTTTCCCTTAACAGAAAGGGAGCAAGCGGGCAATTGCGAACGTGGTGGAGAAAGTGTTCGACGGACTGAAGAGCATCGATGAGGGAGGCCCCATGGTTCAACCCTCCGCTGCAAAATCCGAGCAGGTCGATCACTTGCTGAAGGAGACGAAAGAACTCGTCGAGCAGCTCAAAGCGGAGCGGGGAAAGGCCAAGAAGGCCGAGTCCAGGTAGGGGCCATCAGAGCGGTAGGCGGAGAACAATGCTCCCAACCCTGACCTGCTGCTCACCCCACCCGCCCGATCGGCTCGAGGATCACCTCTCGGGCGAACCGCTCCACCTGTTCTGGCTCGACGGCACCCGCGTCCCAGACCACCGCGTTGGCTGCGGCACAGCCCATGGCATGACGGATCATCGGCTCGGTGTCGGTTCCCGCCAGCCAGGCGTCGACCAGGCCGGCGAGCAGGGAATCGCCCGAGCCGATCGGGTTGATGGCCCGGATCGCCGGTGGAATCGCCCGGTATCGCTTTTCGCGGACCTGCACCAGCGCCGGATTGGGACCGTCCGTGACCACCCCGCAGATCACGCCATGACGGTGCCAGTTTGCCAGTAAAGACAGGACGTCCTGGTCGTTCACGGCCGACTTCCCGATTTGTCCCGCGGCTTCCTTGCGATTGACCTGAAGCACGGACGGCCAGAACCCCCAGATACCCTCGAGAGCAGGGCCGTAGGTATCAAGAAAAACCGGGATCCGCCGGGTGCGGCCCAGCGAAATCAGGTCGCTGTAAACGCCGTGCGTCGCGGGCGATGGGCTCGACCCCGAGAGCGTCAGTGCCGAGACCCCAGGCTGTGAGAGTGCCTGCTGCACGCGGTCGATGAGTGAATCGGCCTCGGCCGGCGTGATCGCTGGATCGGGGTCGAAGAACGCCGTCTGGTCCGTCGTGGACTGAGTGAGCACGGTGAGGATGACCCGCGTCGGCGCCTCGGTCGCGACGATGATCGGGTTCAACCCATCGTCACGCCCCAAGAGCTCGCCGCAATGCTGGCCGACCGATCCTCCCAGGAACGTGACCGGGCGGGCCGTTCGCCCCAGTCGCTTGAGGGCCCGCGCCACGTTGTTCCCCTTACCCCCAACCACCTCGCGAACCGCAACCCCGCGCACCAGATCTCCAGGTCGCCAACTCGGAACCGTCAAGGTCTTGTCCAGACACGGATTCAATGTCACGCACAGGATCATAGGGCAACAAACCACGCCATGAAGGAGCGAAATCAGGAGCGAGACGGACCGCCTCGCCAGTCCATAGTTCCTTCCATTTTGCGAGGATTGAGCCGGAGAGCAACGGAGCGGTGGCAAAAACGCTCACTTCGAGCGGCCACTGGCCGAGCTCCGACGCATTGATGTTTTTCTTGGGTTCGCCGGCGAGCCGCTGCCGCGGCGATCTTGGTGCAGTCATCCTGCCTGCAATCTTCCGACGGCAGGTAAGTTGACTGCACCACACCCCGCGAACGAACTTCCACTCGCGGGTTGATGGTTGAACCAGGGGCGGGAGGAGGGTGACATGGAAATTCCGCCCAGGGTCCCCTCAGGCCACCGCCGAACGACGGCGCCACCACTCGCCCACCCCCGCCAGAACGCCTATGAGGGCGAGCGCCAGAGATGCAGGCTCCGGGACGACACTCGGTGCGACGACACTCGGTGTGTCGAACGTAAACGGAATGGTGATCGCGTCCCCCGGCGTGGAGTTCGGACCGAAGTTGTAGGTCAACTGAGCCTGGAAATCATCCGGCGGGGGCAAGGGATCATCGATGCCGCTTGGCGTACCCGACGCCGTGGCCAAGGCTATCTAAGTGTTTGAAGATCCCTTCGCTTGCGCTTCAGGCTTGTCGATACCCGCCAAGCCACGGCTGAAAGAGCACCAGGACCCCCGGCTTGTCTTCCAGGGGTCTACTCAAGTGGTCAGAATCCAAGATCCTCAAGAGTGACCGTTGGCTGCCCCGGACCACGGATGCGAAGAATGGTGACTACCTCGCCGCGCACCACGAACAATGCACGGTAGGAGCGGCCCTTCCGGATTCCAAACAAAAGGTGCCTCAGCTCCTCGCCAACGAGCGAATTCTCGTAAGCCAGTCCAGAGGAAAGTGGAAACGATTCCAGGCGGGAGAGAGCCTTGTCGAACTGGGTCGACAGTCGAGCGGCCGCGTCGGGCGAGCGCTCGGATAGCCAACTCAGGATCTGGTCAAGGTCGCGGTAGGCCGTCTCGGTGATCTCGACCCGAAAGCTCATGACAATTCAGTCAGTTTATGTTTTCGCCGAAGCTCTACGATGGCCTCACGGGCGGAGCGAGTTCGACCGGCGTACATGTCTTCCAGGCCTTGCCGGATCGCCGCGAGGGATTCCTCTCGCTCCTCATCGGATGAATTCTGGATGATCCAGAGGTCGAGGCATTCCTCAGGGGTGAGGCTTGATCCCCCATTGCCGAGCTGGGAATCGACAAAATCACGGAAGGCTCTGAGGTCGTCGATACGTTCTGTTGCCATCACCATACTCCTTGAATACCTCTCCCAGATTAGCAGCAAGCAATGCCCTGGGTCAAAGTCGAGATGCATGGAGTTTTGTGATCCCTCCTGAATTGGGCGAAGCATCGTGTCCGTCCGGTGAACCGAAAGCATCCGGGGCTCCCGCTCGGGGTCACTATTCCAGCCGTCGCGGCCTGGCTATCGGCATCCGCGGCGGTGCCGTGTCCCGCATCAGGCGGACTTCCTCCGGGGTCCGCCGTAGGACGCGTTGACCAGTTCGTGGAGGCGGTATTCCAATTGTAGGGCCTCGGCCGTCAGCAAGCGGGCCGGTTCGATCGTGCGGGTGCACTTCGGGGGGGCGTTGCAGGCGACATTTCAAATCACATTCGCGGTGTGGCTAAATTGCGGAGGCCACGGGGGCGGCCGAGAGACAAGTCGTCCCTACCCATCGTGCCCATCCTCCTGGCACAAAGCACTATGTCCCGGTCGAGTTTCCCCAAGGCGCTCGATCTGGCTCACATCATCGTGCCGCCGGTCAAGCAGGTGCCGTGAGCGACCCGGCAGTGCGCGGCTGCCGCGTTAATGGCAACCACCGCGGCGGCTCCGTCGGCGAAAAGTGCATTGGCCACAACCTTGGTCGCATCCCATCCGTAGTTGCTCGAGCAGGAAGAGCACGGCTGCCGCGGTCGAGAAGATGGCCACGACGGCCAGGACGAGGAAGGCCCCTTTCCAGCCGTAAGAGACCAGGATCCGGGCCATGCTGTCGCCGGCCATTATGCCGCCCAGGTAGCCGATGCCGTCGACGAATCCGGACACCGTCGACGAGCCTTGCTTGCCGCCCAAGTCGAGCGAGATCGCCCCGGCAAGGTAAGAATACGGGCCGATCAGCAAGAACCCGATCAGTGTGACAACCGCGACCGGCCAGAGCGTGGACCCGCCAAAATCGTGCAAGGCCAGCGTGGCGAGAGCCACGGTTGTCAGGAACAGGCAAATGATGATGATGAGCGCCCGGCTCGTCCGGCCCAGGCGATCGCTCAGGAATCCGGCCAGGAGTACGGAGATGCCTCCGAGAAACGGGAACAAGGCGCTCTTGCCGGCGGCCTCGGAGTAGCTCATTCCCAGCGACTCGTTGAAATATGTTGGAATCCAGGTGTTGAACGTCTCGCGAAGCAGAGTCAGGCCAAGCGAGAGCATGCAGACGTACCAGAATACCCGGCATCGGAAAAGAGGCGTCAGCAGGGCCCACACGCCGGCAGGCACGGGATCGTTGCCCTGCTCGCCGAATAGACTGTCGGAACGAGACGCAGGCTCCGGCTCGCCGATCTGCCGCGGGGTCTCCTTGAGAAAGACCATGTTGATCAGGAGCAAAACGAACATCGTGCCCGCACAGGCAAAGAAGACCTGCTGCCAGGTGCAGCCGGCGCCGAGCAAGTAGCTCATGAACTTGCGTGCCAGTGCATCGCCGAACAGAAAACTCAGGCTGATGAACGCCATAACGCGGCCATAGGAACTATGGGGAAACCACCGCGAGGTGATCTTGATCATCCCGGCCCAGCCGAAGGACTGGACGAACCGACTGCCTATGATCGCGAGCGTGAACAGGGGAATCGAACCCCCAAGCGCAAACAGGATCGTGAAGCCGATCGATCCGATCATGCCCCCCAGGAAGTTGCGCCGGCCTCCCTGAAAATCGGCCAGTCCACCCGCGAAAAACTTGCCGATCGCGTAGGCGAGAACTCCGAACGACACAACCAGGCCCAACCGCTGCTCGGCCGTGTCCGCGTCGTAACCCTGACGCAGCAGATCATCCCGGATCAGCGGGATGCAGACCGAGAGGTTCGAACGGCACAGGTAATATCCCGCGTAGCCCGCGACCATCAGAGCCACTGTCGCCCATTGCCAGCGCATGAGGCGCGAAGGTGCGCGGGACATCTCGAGCGTTGTCTTCATCATATCTTCAAAGAGTCGGGTGCAGGACTTTGGATTTGTCGTACAAGCATTATACCACGGAAAGGGCGGCGTGTCGCCGGGGAAGTTCGTGAAGTTCTGGTGCAGAAGAGAGGTCGATCTTCGAGCCGGCTCCGCTTCAGAACGTCCGCCCCTCGAGGGTCTCGATCGCGTGGCGGATGCGGGCGGGGACGGGGTGGGACTTGTTGGTCTGGTAATCGAAGACCACGAGTGTCGAGGTGCCCTCGGCGGCGATGGCGTGGTCGTTCTGGCTGAGGATCTTGTGTTCCATGTCCATGCTGGTGCGGCCGATCCGGGTGATCCGGACGCCGATGTGCACGTTGTCGGGATAAGAGATCTGGCGGCGGTAATCGTTGGCCACCGACGCCAGGATCGGGCCGATCCGCTCGTTTTTGTGCATGTCCATCAGGCCGACCTTCAGAAAATAGGCGATCCGGGCCGACTCATACCAGCGGAAGTAGGTGACGTGGTTCACATGCCCGAGGGGGTCTTGCTCGCCCCATTGCACGGGCTGGACAACCACCACCGGAAACTCGGCAAGCACGGCCTTCATCTTCTGTTCGGCGTCCATGGCGTGGCATTCCATTTCAAAACAGGTTGATCTACGTATGGAGTTTAAGGCAGCCGCGAAGGGAAAGCCAGAACCGGGTGTTTCTCTTGGACCCATGGCCCGGATTCGGCTAGGGTCGGTTGCAGCATCACTCTCTCCACTTCAACAATCTGGTCACCTCCGCGCGTCGGCGAGTCCAGAAGGCTGTGCTGGTCGGCATCAAAAAGACGAAGCAGACTGCCGGGCAGGCAGCAGCCTGAGACAGGCTATTCTCGTCACGGAGTTCGGAACTCACGAGGAAGCCTGCGCCATCCTCACCGGCCCTCGTTGATCCAGACTTCGACGCGAGGCGCCTCCCAGTTGTAGGGCTTGTCCAGGATGTCGAGATCGCCGTCGCCGTCAAGGTCGGCGACCCTGGCTTCGTGAAAATCGATTCCCTTGGAGAATATGCTGGGCCGGAAGTGTCCCTGGCCATCGTCGTAAAGAATCCAGGCCGTGGCGTCGGGGTGGTCGGGCTCTGTCTTCTGTTCCTGCCACTTGGCCATCTCGGCGGCAAAGATGTCAAGGTTTCCATCCCCGTCGATGTCAGCAAGCTGAAGGCTGTGCCCGTGGATCATCGGCCGCTCGAGCAGATTCCGGCCTGTCCAGGCCTCTCGATCGGTGGGCGATCCGGTGCACTCGTAAACTACGAGCGGCCCGACTCCGTCGCCAGGGGCGATGACCACCTGGGGGCTCGGTCCCGGCTTGAAGCGGCCGGCGGCGATACGCCCGCCGCGCTCACCGATCGCCGTGAAAGTGAACTCGGACTTGCCGCGATGCTTCAGCCAGCCATTCCCGGCCAGTAGATCCATGCGGCCGTCGCCGTCGATGTCCGCGGCGGCAAGCCCTTCGGTGTACGGGAAACCCTTGGCGGTCGGCTCGGCCTTGAGGATGGGATGCAGGCTCCAGAGCCCAGCCCGGCGCGGATCGGTCGGGATCTCGGTCAGGATCAACTGGCTGGCTCCCTGATGACCGACTCATCGACCCCGAGCTGCTTGTGATAATGATAGACTCCATGTTTCAGAACGCCCTCCCAGCCCGGTTCGTTCCAGGCCAGGTAGCGATCGGTGCAGAGGGTATCGAGGATCGTGAGCGTCGCGGCGCGGTAGCTGGCGGCAAGGGAAGGATCGACAGAGTCCATGAACCGTGCCAGGTCCCAGAGGCCCGACGCGGCGATGGCGGCGGCCGAGCTGTCGTCGATCCGGTTGGGACCCGTCGGGACATCAAAATCCCAGGGAGGAACCAGGCTTCCGGGGCAGCGAGAGAGATAGTACTCGGCATTCCGCCGCGAGACCTCCAGGTCGGCCGGTTCGTGCGTCTAGGAAAAGACCTTGCTGAAACCGTAAAGCGACCAGGCCAGGCCCCGCGTCCATGCCGAGTCGGCACGCAGCCCCTGGTGGGTGGACTCGCGGAGGAACTGGCCGGTTTCCGGGTCGAAGATGCCCTCGTGGGCGGTCGAGCCGTCGGGCCGCACGAGGGTCGTTTCGGTCGTCCGGCAATGGGCCGCGGCCAGCTCGTGAAGACCGCGATCACCGGCCTCGCGGGCGGCGTGGAAGATCAAGGGGACGTTCATCATGATGTCGATGAACAGGCTCTCCGGCCCGATGAATGAGTTTAGAAACCTTCCCCTGGGGTTATAGCGCAGGGCCAGTGTGCGGCCCGCGGTGGTCAGGACCGCTTGCAGACGCTTATCACCGGTCGCCCGGAACCAGGGCAAATACGTGTTGAGGAAGAGGAAACCCAGATCGTGGACGTTGCGGTCGTGCTGGCGATGCTCGAGCAGTCCGGAGTAATGCTCGGAGGTCCGCCGCCACCAGCTATCGCCGGTTCGGCAGGCGATGAGCCACATCATGCCGGCGTGAACCCCCCCGCACCAATCCGTCCAGAGCTCGCCGCGGTGCAACCAGCGTCCGCCCACGGTATAGATCGGGAAGTAGTCGGGAGTGCGCTCGACCGTCAGGCGCACCTGGCGGGCGACGAAGTCGAACGCTTGCTCCAGCCGAGGCTGCAGTGAGGATTGATCGAAGAGTCGCGGTTCGGCCACGGGAACACCTCCTTTCAGGATCACAGGGAGTCGGATCTTACCAGTGGCGTCTACCCGCCTCCCAGACAATAAATGAGAGTTCTATGAAGTTTCTGTGTATCATGGTCGCAAACCGCGAAGCCGCGCTCACTACCTGGCAGGATTGGGCTACTGATGGCCGCTCGATCGTTCCCGGAGCCGCTGATCTCGCTCGCGAGCGGAGTCCTTGGCGATTTCCGCCGGCTCTTCGTTCCCCTGGCCTGGTTCGAGCTCGTCTTCAAGGGCGTGGCTACACTCCTCGGGTTCGCGGGGGAGGCCGGCTTGCTGGCGATCCTGATGCAAAGCACGGGAACCTCGGCCGTGACCAACACCGATATCGTCGCGTTCCTGCTCACGCCCGTGGGCGTCCTGGTCGTCGCCGTGCTCGGTCTGTCCACGCTGCTCGCCGCCGTTCTCGAGCACCTCGGGGTGATGGTCATCGCGGCGCGGTTTCAGCGAGGACAGAAGATCAATGCCCTGGGAATCACGCGAATCCTCGGTTCGCTACTGCTGCCGCTCTTGCGGCTGCACGCAGCCGGCCTGGCCTTACTGGCGCTGACCGCGGCCCCGCTCGCCCTGCTCGTCGGACTGACCTACGCGGCGCTTCTGTCTGCCGATGACATCAGCTATTACCTTGCCAATCGTCCCCCGAGTTTCATCGCGGCCGACATCATCGGCGGCCTGCTGGGCGCCATTTTTCTGGTGGTCATCGCCTACTCTTATGTTCGCACGGTCCTGGTCTTTCCGATCATCCTCTACGAGGATCAGCCCGCCTGGACGGCCCTGCGGGAAAGCCTGAATAGAACGCGCGGGGCGTTCCGGCGGCTGGGGACGATCTTGCTGGGATGGCAGATCGCGGGCGTGCTCTTGAGCAGGGCCTTGGTCGCGGGCTTCGCGGTGATCGCCGGGCTCTTGCTGCATGCCATCGCGGCGCGGGTCTCGGTGCTGGTGCCGCTGGTGGAGCTACTCCTGGCCCTGCACGCGATCCTTCTGGCCGCGCTCTCGTTCCTGCTGGTCGCCACTCATTGTCTCCTCATCCTCCGACTGTACCGCGAGCGCAATCTCGGCCTCGGTGTGGTCGGTCCAGAATCGGTTCCCATGCTGACTGACCATTCGCCCGATGCGCCCGAGATCGCATCGCTCTTGCGCTACTGGAAGCTCGGGGCTCGAGAGGTTCTCGAACGGGTAATCCCTTCGGGGATCGTCGCATCGCTCTTGCGCCACTGGAAGCTCGGGGCTCTGGTTTCGCTGACCGTATTCGTGGGCTTGTGCATCAGCATGTCCCACCGGTGTGGCACACCCGGGAACGTGATCGTGGCGGCTCACAGGGGATTCTCCAAGGTTGCCCCCGAAAACAGCAAGAGCGCGATCCAAAAGGCCATCGAGGTGGGCGCCGATTACGCCGAGATCGACGTCCAAGAGACCGCTGACGGCGTGATCATCCTCAATCATGACAGCGACCTGATGCGCGTCGCGGGAGTTCCCGCGCAGATCAGCGCGATGACGCTCGACGAGGTCCGTGGCGCTGATATCGGCAAGAAATTCAGTTCCGCTTTCGTGGGCGAGAAGGTCCCGACCCTGGCAGAGGTGATCGCGCTGGCGCGAGACCGGATCAAGCTGGAGATCGAGCTCAAATACTACGATCGGGAGGGGGAGCAGGCCAAGGGCCGGAATCTTGCCGTGGACCTGGTCCGGTTGGTCGAGCGCGAGCACTTCGAGTCCCAGTGCATCGTCTCCTCGATGAACTACGAAGCGCTCATGGAAGTCCGTCGGTACAATCCCCGAATCCACACGGCTGCGATTGTCACGCTGGCGATCGGCGATATCGACCGGCTCGACGTCGATGCCCTGAGCGTCAACGCCAAGTCGCTGAGCAATCGTCTGATCCGCGCAGCCCGGGCCCGGCACAAGGACGTTTACGCCTGGACGGTGGACGATCCCCGGCAGATGATCAAGCTGATCGAGCGGGGAGTCCCGCACATCGTGACCAACGTCCCCGACGTGCTCGTCCGCCTGCGTGCCGAGTTCGCCGGGCTGAGCGACATCCAACGCTGGCTGCTTGCCGCGAGCTATGTCCTGGGAGAGGCCGATCAATTCTGAACGGGCGTGCCCAGTGAACGATCTTTACCACGAAGCCGAACGCCAGCTTCTGCGTGAGTCTCTTGGGAGAGCCGCGCGGCTCTGATAGATTGAAGCCTCACGTGGGGTTCACGCGTCATATCCTGGAGCATCTCATAAACTTCGATCAATTGATCAAGTTCGCCGTGGAACAGAATGCCTCCGACCTCCACTTCCAGACGGGGGCAGCGCCGCTCTTGCGAATCAACGGCCAGATCCGCAATGCTGCCGCGAAAGCTGGAGCACAGCACCCTTGCTCGGTGCGTAAGGAGCCTGGCCGGGAATCCCGGTCAGGCTCGATATCGAACCGGTGATCACGATCGAGCCGCCGGGCGGGTCCTGCTGGAGAAACTGCCGCACGGTCTCGCGACAGCAGAGAAACACCCCCTTCGCGTTGACGCCCATCACACGGTCCCAGTCGTCGTCCGAAGTGTCCACGATCGCGCCGACGTAACCGATACCCGCGTTCGCGAAGAGAATGTCCATGCGACCGAATTCCGAACAGGAGACTGCGACTGCACGCTTGACGTCGTCCGTTCGGGTCACGTCCAGCGCCACGGCCCGCACGCGAAACCCCGCGGCGGCGAGGCGCGCGGACTCGCGCTCAAGCAGATCCACCTGGCTGTCACCCAACACGACCGAGGCTCCCTCCTGGACGAAGCGCTCGGCCGTGGCCAGTCCGATGCCCCCGGCTGCGCCAGTAATCAACGCGACCTTGCCCTCGAGACGGTTACCCATCGGCGTAACCTCGAAATGAAAAGGGGAACCACGGAAGGAAGAAGGGAACCACGAAATACACGAAATACACGAAAAAGAAGGACCGAGAATTCTATACGGAAGAACAAGCTGAATTACGTCATGAATGCCTAAATCTCTCTTGATTCCCTTTCGTGTATTCATGAATTTCGTGGTTCCCATCCCCGTCTTCATGCAACCGCCTTCGTGGTTCCCTTCAATCATTTCGTGGTTTGAGTCGTCGGCATGAGCTGGGTGAGTGTGGTGTCGAGGGTGGTGCCACGCAAGTCGAGGCGAATGATCTTGCCTTCGGGGTCGACGAGGTAGGCCGCGGGGATGGAGCTGACGCCGAAGGCGTCGACGAGGTCGGCGCCGGCGGTGCCGTTGTGAAGTTGAGGCCAGGGCAGCTTGCGTACCTGCACGAAATCGGTCACGGCGGTTCGGGTCTCGTCGAGGCTGACACTGAGGATCTCGAACCCCGCGCCATGGTACTTGCGATAGGCGTCTTGAAGTCGCGGCAGCTCGCCGATGCAAGGCGCGCACCAGGTGGCCCAGAAATCGACCAGAACGTACTTTCCCTTGAAAGACTCCAACCGGACGGCCTTGCCGGACAGGTCCTGGGCCTCGAAGCCCGGAGCGGGCTTGCCGACCCGATCCAGCCGTGCCAGCTCCCTGGCGACCTTGTCACGCAGGCCAGGGCTGTCGGGAAACCGTTCCTGGAGTGCCTGGTAAACCTGTCGAGCGATCGCGAACTCACCAGCCGTGACGGCCGAGGTGGCGAACGTCTCGCTGAAGCTGGTCGCGAAGTCTTCCTGATCACTCTTGCCCAGGCCGTTCATCAGCTCCTTGTACCGCGCCAGGGCCTCGTCGTGACGGCCGGCCTGGGCCCTGGCCATCGTGGCGATGATCTGAGCCAGCGCCTTGACCGGCCCGTCGGGATCGTTCTTGAGGTAGCGCAGGGCCGCCTCCTCATTGTCGGCGAACCAGTCGTGCTCGATGGCCTTGTTGAAGAGGGCCGCAAACCCCTGATCACGGTCGTCAGCCTTGGGGTTCTGCTTCAGGTAAGCACCCAGCTCCCGGATCAGGGCACGATCATGCTGGCCGAGGATCTCGGAGACACTCGATGCGGCCGGCTGCTGGGCCCGAGAGAATCCGGCGAGCACGACGATCAGACCCGGAATCATCCAGAGCGACCTGGTACTCATGGCATCTTGCCCTCTATGCCCGGTGCCTGCGCATCGGGTCGGTATGGAGTGGATTGATCCTTCGATCACAATGGACAGTGCGTGTTACGAACAGGCGGCCTGCAATCACCGCGCTGCCGGAGGGAGCGAGCCGGCCGGGGCCATGGCGCTTCTCAGGGCGGGAATCGGGGCGGAAACCGCGACGGCGCTGGGCCGCGAAACAGTGTTGCGAATCAGTTCGAGCCACTGGTAGCAACACAGTTTCCGCTCGTGCGTGGCGAGGAAGTTCAGGCGTCCTTTCTGGCCCATCTGGTGTGCCAGATTGAGGTCCGCGGCGAGGGTGGTCAGGGCGGAGGCGACGCCCTCGCCATCGCCGGGAGCGATCGTGAAGCCGCAGCCGGCGCGGCGGATCGTGTCGGCCGATTCGCAGTGAGCCGGGCCGACGAACAGCGCGGGCCGGCCCGCTGCCATGATGCCGTAGAGCTTGCCCGGAACCACGATCCCGGTCATCTCGGGACGCATCGAGATCAGGTGAACGTCGGCCACCGAAAGCGAGCGATGCAGCTCATCCCGCGGAACGTAATCGAGCAGCCGGACGTTGGTCAAGCCCTCGCGATCCCGGGCGGAACGGACCTCCTCAGCCCGCGGGCCCGCCCCGACGAACAGAAAGACCAGGTCGTCGCGGTCGCGGAGGCGGCAGGCGGCATAGAGGAACTCGTCGAACGAATGGGCTAGACCGAGGTTGCCGGAATACATGGCCACGAACTTGCCATCCAGACCCAACGACCGGCGCATCGGGTTGGCCTCGCGCTCGACCGGATAAACCTGGTCGCGGCGGCTCCAGACCGGGATCGTCACGAGCCGGTCCACGCGAACGCCCTTGACTCGCACGCGATCCCCCATGTAGGGGCCCAGTACGACCACGCGATCCGCCTGGCGGTACACGAGATCACTCAGCCAGGCCAGGCCGCGCACCAGCGGGTTCCGCGACGACATCCGGCGCAGAGCCAGGCTGGCGTCGGGATGTAGGTCCATGCTCCAGCACACGTGCGGCGTTCCCTTCAGCCGGCGCAGCAGTGTGCCGATCAGGCCGATCAAGGGCGGCGTCGTGAGCGTGACGACCGCGTCAAACCTGGGCATCCACGCCGCCTTGAGCACCGCCCGGGCGTAGAAGCTGAGATAGTCGGTCATCCGGGTCAAGGTGCTGCTCCGACCCAAGGATGTGGCCGGCACGCGGTGTATGTGAACGCCTTCGTGCACTTCGTACGCCGGACGCGCGGGCTCGCCGGACCCGTAACGGCTCTGGGCGCAGAGCACGTGGCACTCGAAATCCCGCGCGGCCAGCGATTCGGCCAGGTCGGTCAGATGCTGGGCCGTGGAAGCGTGATCGGGCCAGTAATACTGGTTGACGAACAGAAGACGCCGGACCTTGGCTGTGGATCGTTCCTCCGAACGACCCGAGTCGTGAGTGCGAGGCTCGACATCCTCGTCGAGCCCGAGCGACGCCGCCTGCGGCTGCGCAGATCGGATCTGTTCAAACATCGGACGGACCGGTCTGGGTCCGCTGCGAAACCAGAGCCGGCGATTCACCATTTCGCGTCCGCCTGGGCCTTGTTGGCCCGGTACCAGGCGATGGTCTTGGCCAGCCCGGCGCGCAGACTCGTGGGCGGCGCCCAGCCGTCGAGCTCGCGCTGCATCCGCGTCACATCGAGCACCTTCTTGAGCGCGCCGTCGGGCTTGTCCGCATTCCAGACGATCTTGCCCTTGAACGCTGTGACCTCGTTGATCGTCTCGACCAACTCCCGGATCGAGGTGCCGATGCCCGTCCCGATATTCAGCGGCATGGCGACGTCATTGTACTTTTCCGCAGCCAGCACGATCGCATCTGCGCAATCCTCAACGTAGATGAATTCGCGGATCGGCTTGCCGGTGCCCCAGACCTCGATGCTCGGCGCGGCGGCGAGATCGGCCTCGACCCACTTCCGCACCAGCGCGGCGACCACGTGCGAGCGATCCGGGTTGTACGAATCGCCCGGACCGTAAAGGTTCGTCAAGATCAGGTGGATCGAGTCGAGCCCGTACTGCTTCTTGTAAGCCTGACCCTGCACCGCCAGCATCTTCTTGGTCAGGCCGTAGTTGACCACGCTGGCATGGCATGGCCCGCCCCACAGGTCGTCTTCTCTGAGGTCCCCCTCGAGATAGCCGGGATAGCTGCACGCCGTGCCGATGTTGACCACCTTGCCGACCTTCGCCAGCCGCGCGGCCTCCATCACGTTCGCGCCCATCACCAGGTTGCTGTAGTACAGTTTGGCCGGCTCGGTCTGGTTGATCCCGATCCCCCCGTAGTACGCGGCCGTGTGGAAAACCACGTCGCAGGGGTGCTCGAGCAGGCAGCGCAGGCAGGAATCGAGCGCCACGAGGTTGTACTCGCGCTGCCGGGGTACGAAGACCCTTGCTCCGTAGCTCTCCAGCCGCTTGACCAGGTGCTGGCCAAGGAAGCCGGCCCCACCAGTCACCGTGACGCGCTTGTTCGACCAGAAACTTCTCATGTCGGGGCTCCAGGAATGATGCAGTGACTCGTGGTTAGTGGCTCGGGGCGAGTGACTTCACACATTAGCGAACGGATTCTGGAACTCGATGAGCTGTGCGGCGCGGACGAGCTCGGAGATGCCGCGGTCGAGGTCGATGGTGGTCTCGAAGCCCTTCTTGCGGATCTTCTCGTAGGAGACCTCGTAGTTGCGCTGATCGGCGTCGTTGCCGACCTCGGCGAAATGGAGATAGAAGTTGACGTGCTCAAGGATCTTGCGGGCCACGTCTTCCTTGGTGAAGTTCATGGTCTCGTGGCCGACGTTGTAAACTTCGTCCTTGACTTCGCTCCACCGCTCGAGGGCGAAGATGAACGAGCGAGCCATGTCGCGGACGTGGACGAAGGTCCGCTTGAATCCGCCCTCGTAGACGATCAGGTTGCGGTTCTTGACCGCCTGGTAGGTGAAGTCGTTGGGCATCAGGTCCAGACGCATCCGGTTGCTGACACCAAAGGCGGTGGCGAATCGGTAGGCAACGCTGTTGCCCGCGTCGAGCACCATCTGTTCGGCCGCACTCTTGGTTTCGCCGTAAAGGGTGATCGGGGCTCGTGGCGTCTCCTCGTTGCAGACATAGTCAGGTATTGAACCGTAGATGCTGCCGGTGGAGGCGTAGAGGAACTTGGTGTCGGGCTTCCGGTGGGCCAGCAGGTTCCGGGTGCCGTCCACGTTGACGGCCTGGGCGAGCTGCGGCTCCTTCTTGCAGGCGGGGTAGCCGACGATGGCGGCGAGGTGAATGATCGCGTCCATGCCTTCGACGGCCGCCTTCACGGCCGTGGGGTCGCAGACGTCGCCCTTCTGAAGCTCGAAGAACCGGTTCTGGCAGCAAGGAAGCAGGCCGTTGCCGCCGAACTTGAGGCTATCGAGAACCCGGACGCGATGCCCCTGTTCGAGGAGCATCGGGACGAGCGTTGAGCCGACGTAACCGGCTCCTCCGGTGACGAGGATTCGCATGGCAGGATCCATCCTTGGTGGTTCGACTCGAGACGCGCCTGGAGCGTCGCGGATCGTGGAAGACAGTGGAGAACCAATCCGTGCAGCCGGCAAGAAGTGACGGGCGGGAGAGCACGCCCAGGCCCCCGTCCTTGCGGGCACGTCTTTCACGTTGCGTAGCGTTTGGTCGAACGGCAGACCTTCCTGAAGAGCATCCGAAGATTGAAACGTCGCCATCGCGTTCGGGCAGAACACGGCAGTCATGACCAACGGTTCGATCTCTGGCCTGCCCCGGGCTGTCCGGGCCAGAGTATTGACGACTCCAGCCACCCTGTCAACGGCACTTTGACGGCGTTCCTGTGCCGCTGTGCCGCGCCTCGCGAAGCCTGTCCCTGACCCCGAGGTCCCTCGAGGTCCCTTGGACGGCCGGTCAAGAATTACGTATGGTGTCCCCGGAACTCGCTGTCCCCGGAACTCGCCCGCGGAACTCCCCGCCCGGGATGAATGGCCGCGAAGGAGAGGTCCGCGCGGCGGGACGCTCCCTCTTCTTATGCTTGTGATCCGTCACAGACGCTGCTTGAGTCGGACGGCGGCCCACTCCGCTTGCTCGGCAGTCAGGGGTGGGATGATCGGATCTTCGCCGTAAGCGACTTCCTTGAGGTAGGGGCCAAAATCGTAGGCCTGGTCAAGAACGGCTTGGAGGTCGAGGGTGGTGTCAGGATCCCCCGGAAGGAGCGGAATCGCAATGACGGGCAGTCGATTCTGGAGGCTGATCGGGTAGACGAAGAAGTCCTTGGGGCGGTCGAACCGATGGATCGACACATGGTAATCGAACGGCCCCGCTTTGGCCACGGCCACCTCTCGCGAGACAGCCGTCGTGTGAATGCCGCCGCGAAGCAAGTCGATCTCGACCAGGTGGGACTGGCTCTGGACGATCTCGCGCTGCTTCGACAAGTACTTCTCGCGTCCCGGGTTGCCTGGGCTCTTGTTGGACAGGCTGAGGACCTCGATGGACGCGACCAGGCGAACATCCTTGCCTTTGCGCCGACGGATCTCCACGAACGACTCCTCGAACGGTCCGTGTTCGATCGTCTCGACCGAGACGACCAAGGGCTCGGCCGGAAGCGGCTGGGCGACCGCGATGCCACCGCTACCCCGCCGGCGTGCTTCCTGGCCTGAACGGACGACCTCGACGTCCGGCTCCACATAACGCTGTGAATACTCCAGCCAGACCCGCTGGCTCGACTGGGCATAGTAGAACTCGGGCAGCCGCTGCTGGAGAGCGCCCTTGACGAACGTGATCAGGCTATCGTGAAGGTCCGGAAACCAGTCCGGGCTCTCCAGGTAGGGATCCATTCCGGGGAAAGGCGACGGCATCGGTCAACTCCTGCGAGATCGTTCCGCATGATCTGATTCTCGCCCGGGTTCCGGGGACGGTCAATCTCACCTGGGGCGAAGCATGATCCACGTTGCATGGCGGATTCGCCGGCACGCAGCGCGTTTCGTCAGCATCGAGACCGCCTGCTGTCTTGGGGCATGAACCTTGAATCACCTCCTCGTGGAGCACACATGAGGGGCGCAAGAGAGAAGCGACACCAATCTGCTGCGCATGAACAGCAGGGAGGCAAGCTCGGAAGCGGGCCGGTTAACCCCTCGCGTGACCGGTCGGTCCAGTGCCCTCGGGAACAAGAGACCCGCCTCCAGCGGACCAGTCCTGGGGGCTACATGCATGATAGGAACAGTCTGAATCGTGCGTGGTCGGTGTCGGAAAGCGCAGCGAGTGCGTTTTCCCTGAGGGTGTGGACAAACGAACCCTTCCCGCGAGAGGCTGGTTTCGCTGCGAAATGCGAGCGTTTCCTTGATATGTATCGAGAGGCATAAGTGGACGCGATGCGTCTTTTGAGGCGGAAGACGCACCTCGCTGACGTGGTTCCTCGGAAGGAGATTTCGACCCTGGCTGTTTCCTGGTCGTCGCCGCGGCTTGTTGGCACGATAGGTTCCACTTGAACTAAACCGCTCCGCGGTGGTGACGCCCAGTTACTCGGCGAGCCTGCGTCGGCCTTGCTTTGCTCTCGCCTCGCCTCGCCAGTGGATTGCCCAAACCACCCCTCTTGCCCAACCATTCAACCTACGTATTGAAGCAAACCGCGTGCCGCCCCCCGGCTTCGTTCAAGAGGGTTGTACACGAAAGGCCGACACGGCCTGCGGCGAGGCCATCGTCTGCGACGGCCCTTCGCGTACAACCTTCTTCTTCCTTTTCTCTACTTTTCTCTGCCAGTCGCGGCCCCAGCTTTTCAGGCCATCGATACCCAGCTCGGCGCGCGGCATCGACGGCGGACCCCGACGATTCACCGAGGTAGTGCTCAACGAACAACCTCTGCCGGTAGCTGGTTCGGGCAGGGGTCAGGAGACCATGCCCGAACCAGCGCAACAAATCCGATAGGCAAGAAAGCACGCGCCAACCGGAACTTTGCAGCATGCCAGGGCGACATCCCACAACAGCGCAGGGCAATGCCTCGGTTCCTCAGTTCAGAATGTCCAAGGACTCCGCCGGGATGAACGCCCGCGGAAAGACAGGAAAACTAGAGAAATAGGGCCGAGACGCGGCAGTTTCTGGTAAGCCAGTCAGGAAGGTCGGGAACTTTGTCGTCCCATTATCTGCATCAGCGCGCGCCGTGTGAGCAGGGACGAAGAGCCAGCGCTTTCCCTCTCGCTTCCCGGCGCCGCAAAGTGAGTCACAGGCCAGCCTTGGCGTGACGACGCCGATTCTGCTTCTAACCCACTGGTACCACCATGCCGGAAGAAACTATTGATGCTGGTCTGCTCGAGCAGACAAAGAACCAGATTCGCAAGCTGGTGGCCGAAATCGCCGACCTGGCCGAATCGGACGTTCAGCCGGCGGAGTTTTACGTCGAGTTCCTCAACCGATCGGTGGCCGCGGTGGCGGCCTCCGGCGGTGCGTTCTGGCTGCTGGACGGCCGCAGTGGATTGCGCCTGCAGTACCAGGTGGAATTCGCCCAGACCGGGCTCATGGACGGGCGCGTCAAGACCGCGCCCCACGACGCGCTTCTGGGCTGCATGATCCAGGCGTCGCAGGCGCAGATCATTCCTCCGGGGGCCGTGATCGAGGGGGTGCCCCAGGCGTACAACCCCACCGGCCAGACTCTGATCATCGCCCCCCTGGTGGTCGACAAGCAGGTGGTCGGCCTGCTCGAGATTCTGATGGACCCCAGCCGGCGGGCGGCGCAGCAGAAGAGCACGCTGCGGTTCGTCGGCGACCTCTGCGACCTGGCCGGCAATTATCTCAAGAACCGGCAGATGCGGCAGATGATGTCGCAGCAAAGGCTCTGGAATCAGCTCGAAGGTTTCACCCACCACATTCATGGTTCGCTCGACCTCAAGGAAACCGCCTATTCGGTCGTCAACGATGGCAAGCGGCTGGTGGGTTGCGACCGCCTGAGCGTGGCTCTGAAGCTGGCCGGCCGGACCATGGTGGAGGCCGTCAGCGGTCAGGAGGTCGTCGAGCAGCGGTCCAACCTGGTGCGCGACCTGACCAAGCTGTGCAAGGTCGTGATCCGCTCGGGCGAGGACCTGGTGTACACCGGCAATACCGAGGGCTTCGCCCCGGACATTCGCGACGCTCTGGAAATCTACGTCGATGAGTCGGGTTCCAAGGTCGTGGTCGTCACGTTACTGCACAAGCCCGAAGAAGAGGAAGGGCCCGACCAAAAGGAGCACAAAGAGAAAGTCCCCTACGGCTGCCTGGTGGCCGAGCAGATCGGCGACGAGGTGGCACCAACCGACATGCACGCGCGGACCGAGGTGGTCGCCCGGCACGCCTCGACGGCCCTCTGGAATTCTCAGGAACACCACAAGATCTTCCTCAAGCCGTTGCTCAAGTTCATGGGAGCACCGTGGCGCGTGCTGCGCGGCCGGACCCTGGCGAAGATCGGTGCCGTGGTGGGATTGATCCTGGTCCTGATCGGCGCCATGTACTTCGTTCCCTGTGACTTGACGATCGAAGGCCGCGGCTCGCTCTTGCCCGAGGAACGGCGAACGCTCTACGCACCGATCGCCGGCATAATCATCGAGGTACCCGTCGAGCATGGAGACATCGTCAAGAAGGGCGACGTCATTGCCCGGCTCGACAGCAAGGACCTCCAGAAAGAGATGAAGAAGCTGATCGGTGAACGGGACAAGGCGTGGAGCCAGAAACTGATCGCCGAGAACCAGGACCAGAAAGCCTCGAACTCGCAGTCCGATCAGGATATGCAGTACCAGGTCAAGTCGCAGCTTGCCGAGGCCAGACTGACGTACAAGAGCGCCAATGAGCAGATCGAGATCGTCCAGGAGCAGATCGAGATGATGACCATCAAGGCGCCTCAGGATGGGATCATCACGACCTGGGAGGTGAAGAAGAACCTGATGGGGCGGCCGATGGAGATCGGCCACGAGCTCCTGAACATTGCAGCCATCGGCGGCGATTCCGACTGGGTGCTCGAGGTCGACGTCCCCGATGACGACATGGGGCCGATCCTCATGGCCCAGAGCAAGCTCCAGCAGGAGATTGCCGCCGGCACGAAGCAACCTGGCACCCCCCTACGCGCGTTCTTCCATGTCGCCACGAATCCTGAGAGCAAGTACCAGGGCTACGTTCGCCGCATCGCCGCCAAGGCCGAGACGGTCGAACAGAAGCACGTGGTCAAGGTGACCGTCGGCTTTGACGAGGCGGTCCGGCGCGAATTCTTGTCGCGAAACCAGGAACTTCGGCCCGGGGCCGAGGTCCGGGCCCGGGTCGACTGCGGCAAGACCCGCTTGTCCTACTACCTGCTCCGCAAGGTCGTCCAGGTCTGGTACGAGTCGGTGATGTTCCGCTGGCCGTTCCTGCGCTAGGCCAGAGGGCGGGGGCCCAGTGCAAACCAAGAAACGAGAGGGGGACGGAGCCCCCTGCCCACAACCGCAAGGGCGGGTGAGACTTTTCCCCCTATGACTTGAGTGACCGGCTCACTCGGGACACCCGCCCGAATCCAGCAGGTTGTCAGGAACGACCTGATTCACGGGATCATTCTTGAAACATTCATTCGAACCTTGAAGCTGGAGGCTTTTTTCACCATGACCGCTGCCAAGACCGCCGCAGCCATGGCCGTTGGGTTGCTGACGACACTGTCCGTCGCCTCGTTCGCTCAGAATGGCCAGGACCAGCTGGCCACCGCCAATCCCACTGCCAACGCCACCGCCCTGGTCCTCGACGAACTGGCCACGGTGGATTGGATCGAGAAGTCCGACGTCGCCGCGCTCCGCGAGGGCGTGATCGAGAAGATGGAACTGCGGCTGGGCGACCCCGCGCTTGTGAGCAAGCCTATCGGCTACCTGCATCGGGAAGCCGCCGAGCTCACGGTGGCCAAGAACAAGATCCAGGCCGAAAGCGTCGGGGCGATCGAGAAAGGCAAGGCGTCCTTGGGGGTCGCCGTGGCGATTGTGGCCATCAACAAGCGGCTCAACGACCGCAAGCCGGGAATGGTCTCGGCCGAAGATATGGCCAAGGCCGAGGGCGAGCTCAAGGTCGCCGATGCCCAGATTCAGGAGGCCACGGAAAATCAAGCCGCTGCCAAGGCCGAGCTCGCGCTGGCCCAACAGATCCTCAAGGAGCACACCATCGTCGCTCCGTTCGACGGAGTCGTCATCAAGCGGATGAAAAACCCCGGCGAGAGCGTGCGGGCCAACGAGGCGGTCGTCCAGCTCGGCAAGCTCTCGCGGCTTTGCGCCAACGCCTACGTTCCGCTCAAGCATGCCTTCAAGGTCAAGGAAGGGCAGATCGTCGAGATCCGGCCCAAGGTCGATTCCGTGGAAGGAGGCAAGGAGGAGATCGAGAGCTTGAGGTTCCGGGGCAAGATCACCTTCGTCGATCCCCAGATCCAGGCCATCGCCGAGACCGCCCGGCGGATCCGGGCCGAGTTCGACAACCCAGACTTCAAGCTGCTGCCCGGTCTCAAGGTCCAGATGACCATCTACCTGACCGACGACGTCGCCTCGAGAATACCCCAGCCGGCCGCTCGCTGAGCCCGGGCACCGATGGGCAAAGTCCATGTGAACAGAATCTCCCCCGAGGACCGATGACCGATGAGCGCCGCCCCGACACTGGCCCCCGTGACCCCCTTCGGGCAAGCCGCCGAGCACCTGAAGGTGAAGCTCCGCGCTGATCTGGTGGTTCAGCCCCAGTTCTACGAGGGGATGACGCATTATGTGATCAAGGACCCACTGGCCCTCAAGTACTTCCGGTTCAAGATCGAGGAGTACTTCCTGCTCCAGCAGTTCGACGGCAAGCAAAACCTCCAGGACGTCAAGAAGGCCTTCGAGCGCAAGTATCGACCACAGACGATCTCGATCGAGGACCTGACCCGGTTTGTCGCCCAGTTGCACGAGGCCGGCATCATCCTGATCGACAGCCTGGAACAGGCCAAGGTCCTGATCCGCCGCCGCCGCAAGAACCGCTGGAAAAAGGTCTGGGCCTTCCTGGCCAACATCCTCTTCATCAAGATCCCGATCATCGACCCGGAACGGCTCTTGACCTGGATGTACCCGTACTTCCGCTGGATCTTCACCTCCTACTTCGTCACGGCCAGCGTGGGGCTCATGCTCGCAGCCGTCACGCTGGTCATCAGCCAGTGGGACCTTTTCTACAGCAAGCTCCCGGAGTTTCAGAGTTTCTTTAACTGGTGGACCATCTTCAGCTTCTGGATCAGCCTGGCGGTCGTGAAGATTATTCACGAGTTCGGCCATGGGCTCACCGCCAAGCATTACGGCGGCGAGGTCCACGAGATGGGGATGCTCTTTCTGGTGTTGACGCCGGCCCTGTATTGCGACGTGACCGATAGCTGGCTTCTGCCCAACAAGTGGCACCGGATCTGGATCTCCGCGGCGGGCATCTACGTCGAGCTGTTCCTGGCCAGCATCGCCACCTTCGTCTGGTTCTACACCGAGGCCGGTCTGCTCAACAGCCTGTCGATGGCGACCATGTTCATCTGTTCGATCAACACGGTCCTCTTCAACGCCAACCCGCTGCTCCGCTACGACGGCTACTACGTGATGGCCGACTGGCTCGAGATACCCAATCTCCGGATCAAGAGCACCCAGTTCTTCGCCTATCTGATCCAGGAGAAAGTGCTGGGGCTGGAAATCCCGGTTCAAAGTTACTTGCCCCGGTCGCGGCGGTCCCTGTTCGTGACCTACGCGATCGCCAGCTACCTCTACCGGTGGGTCGTGACCTTCAGCATCATTTACTTCCTGACTCAGGTCCTCAAACCGTACAAGTTGCAGTCGATCAGCTATATGCTGGCGACCGGCGCCCTGGTGCCGCTCTTGGGGATGCCCGTCTATCAGATTGTCAAGTTTCTACGCACGCCCGGGAGGTTGCGCAAAGTGAAAAAAGCACGCACGGCCGGCTTCGCGGTGGCGGCCGTCGCCATCGTGACCGGGATCTTCTTGATCCCGACTCCGCTGCGAATCCAGGGAACCTTGGTGCTCACGGCGGCCAGACCCGACGAGATCTACGCCGAGATTGAAGGACAGCTCGTCGAGCTCAACGTCCGAGACGGCGAGTGGGTCAGCAAGGAAACGGTCATCGCCAAGCTCATCAACCCCGAGAAGCAGAAGGAGCTCGTGCAGAAAACGGCGGACCACGACATCAACTGGGCCAAGGCCCAGTGGTACAACCAGAGCCCGGAGCGCGAGAATCGCGCCCTGGCTCGTCAGCATCTCCAGGCCGCCGAAGAACTGGAGCCGATCCTCCAGAAGATCAATGAGCAGATCGGCAAGCTGACGCTCGTCGCGGCGCGGGACGGCCAGGTGATGGGCGTCCCTCATCCCGAGACGGTCGGCCAGGTGCTCAAGCCGGGCAAGCCGTTCTGCGAGGTGGGCGACCCCCATCATATCGAAGCACACCTGATCGTCGATCAGTCCGATGTCGACCTGATACGGCTGGGCCGCCGCGCCTGGGTCAAGATCTACGGCCGGTCCGAGACCACCTACCTGAGCGCGGTCTCGGAGATCGCCAAGCGAAACCGGGACGAGATCCCCCCTGAGCTCTCCCACGATGCCGGCGGTGAGATCGCCGCCAAGGCCGATCCCAAGACAGGCGCGGTCAAGCCCCAGACGGCTGTCTACGAGGCGATCATCCCGATCGAGAACCCGAGCCTCACGCTCCAGCCGGGTCTCCGCGGGTTCGCCAAGATCGACGGGGGTACAAGCACGTTTGGCTGGTG
Organism: Isosphaeraceae bacterium; assembly: GCA_049516015.1. Classification (GTDB taxonomy): domain Bacteria; phylum Planctomycetota; class Planctomycetia; order Isosphaerales; family Isosphaeraceae; genus Aquisphaera. The sequence goes on from JBEKTN010000009.1 coordinate 28,147, forward strand.
GCTGTACCGGCTCTTCCACAAGACGTTCCACTTCCGGCTCTGATCTCAATCGCTGATGATCTGGCGATTTCTCCAGGCGACGAGCAGGTGATCAGGCCCGGCCGCCGGTTGTCGATACCGCCGGCCGGGCCTCTTCCTTGCGCAGTGAGCCCGGCAGAACGCCAGGCATGACGGCGACCACGGTGTCGAGCCGCACAACACCTCGGGTGAATCGTCCCTCGGTCCCGGCCTGGCCATCACGTCTCGTCAATCGCCATCCAGCCGTTCGATCGGGCGGGGGAAAAGAAAGGGGTCGGATGCTCGAAAGAGGGCATGGTTCAACTTCAGCATCTTCGCAGGTGACAAGAGCTGGGTGGCTGGGGTCGAGCTGGCGACAGCCAGCGAGCCCCCAGCGCGGAAGCCTCGGATCTGGGGGCGTCGCGCTTCGGGCGTCGACCCCAGCCACCCCGAGGTGTAACCTGCTTTTTTGAACCATGCCCGAAAGAGGTCCCTCTCTCCGGCCGTCAGCTCGGGGCCCGAAGCATGGGCAGCCCGCCTCGTCCGCGGTCATCAGCTCACCTGCCGGTAGTCAGTCGTCGACGGCCCGGCCCGTCGGGGTAAGCTTCTCAACAAACAGGCCGGCCCTTATCCCCGAGGTGGAAACAAGGGCCGGTCTTTCGTTCTGCATCCCGAAGCGTTGGCGGTTGCTGGATCTCGCTCGCGATGGTCACTTGAGTGAGTCCCAGAGGTTGGTCCAGAAGTTCTTTTTCTTCACCGCGGCTTTCTGGGCGGCCGCCAGACGCTCGGCCTTCTTCTGGTTGGCCGCGGCCGCCGCCGCCGGAGACTCCGATGTACTGGCGGCCGGGGTAGCCGCCGTGGTCGGCGTCGTGGTCGTGGTACTTGCCGCGGTCGTCGGCGGCGTCACGGTCGCGGTACCTGACGCGGCCGAAGACGCCGATGCGGTGGCCGTCGTGGTCGGCGTCGTGGTCGCGGTACTTGCCGCGGTCGTCGTCTGGCTCGCAGAGGTGCTGGCGGTGCTGGTACTTGCGGTCGTGGCGGGAGTCGTGGAGGTGGTCTGTGCCACCGGTGTCAAGGTTCCGGCGGGCACCAGGTTGTTTGGCGAGGTCGAGGACACACTCTGTGCGTTCGCGAGCTGGGTCACCGCGGCGACAACCGCCTGCGCGGCGGTCTCGGTTGTTGAGGTGGTCGTCGACCCGGTTGTGGCCTGGGCAACCGGTGTCGTCGTCGAGGGCGTTGTGCTCGAGCTCGCCAGAGTCGAGCTCGCGGTCGCCGGAGCCGTGCTCGTTGTGGTCGCTGTCGTGCTCGTTGTCGTCGGTGTCGAGCCCACATAGGGCGTAGTCGTGGTCGTGGTCGGCGTGCTCGAGGACGATGCGGGCAGGAGAGGAACCATGGAGACCGAGAAGGTCTGTCCGTTGACCGTGCCCGTCGAGGTCACGGGGGTTCCCGTCGTCACGCTGACGGAACCGCTCCCCCCGAACAGCGAGTAGAAAGGCAAGGCCGTTCCGGGCTTCTCGTTCCTGTTGACCCCGAAACTCGCCGGCGAGAGGTTGCGATACTTCTTGATCGCCGACGCTGGCACCCACATGTACTTCGGTAACAGGTGCTGTAACTCCACAAAGTTGCGCTGGGCCAGCGGTGCGACCAGGAAACCGTTGGCCGAGGCCCTCTGCCGATCGACGATCACGTACGCGTCGGGCTGGGGAAGCAGAATCTTGGCCAGCATCTTGAACGAGCTGATGCTGATGCCGCCCTCGAGCTGGCCATTGGCCAGGTAATCGAAGTAGTTGAACCGGCGCTGGAGGGCCGCGGGCTGATCGGGGTTCTCGTTGAAGACGGTATTGTTGACGCCCGTCTCAGGCTGCGCGTAGGTCGCGGTACCGCCCAGTAGTGCTGCCATGGCACCGGCCTCGGCCAGACCCTTCGACGCGGCTGTGTCTGTGAAATTCTGGATCTCCTGTGCCGTGATGATCCCGTCGCCGTTGGCGTCGATCAAGGGGAAGTCTTTGTGACTCAGCAGATAATTGATCGCGATCGTCCCTTCGATCGAGGCGATCGCATTGCCGACCGAGATGGCGGCGTAAGACGGCGCGCTGGTACTTCCCGGAATCAAAGGCGGAGTGGACAGAGAGCCGGCGTCGTTGACGTCGGTGGCCGGCACGGCGGTGTAGGCCAGAATACCATTGATCCCGTCGGGATTGTTGTAGGCCGACAGATTCTTGATGGCATGCGGCCCGAAATTCAGCGAATCCACCCCGACCGGCGTGGTCAGGTAAGCGTCGGAGGTGACACCGTTGGCTTGGTTGAGGCTGATCCAGTAATTGAGGGCCGAGGAGACCAGGGCGTAGGCTCCGGTCACGATGGCCGATGACATCGAGGTTCCCACCTGGCTGAACGTCAGATGATCGTTCGGGTCGCCCGCGGCGCTCGTCGAAGTCCCGGTGGTCGTATTCACCAGCGAGAAAGTGCGGCGGAAGGTCGGGACGTCGATCGCCGGAGCGGCGAAGTCCGTGGCCGCGCTGCGGTTGGCCGCCCCCGTGATCCGGTTGGCGTACATTAAGGTGTCAGCCGCGGTGTACGTGATGACGTTGGCCGAGACACCGGCGGTGTTGCTCGTGGTGGCCGTGGTTGTCGGCGTGGTGCTCGTGCTCGCGGTCCCGCCGATGGTCAGCGCGTTGCCGAAGACCAGCACGGGACCGAGCTGCTGGGGAATGACACTGGTGGGAGGATCGGTCGGAATCGTCGAGGGACTCTCCGTGAACGGGAACGGATAGACGCCGGTGACGGAGATCACCTCGTTCAAGACGGCTGGCAGCGACATACCGTTGACATCACCCAGCGACGCGTTGTCGGCGTTATTGAACCCTGGTTGGGTGGTCGTGGTGGATGTCGTCGTGGTGCTCGTGGTACTCGTGCTGCTCGTAGCCCCCAGTGGAGCGCCAAACTGGCCAGACGCCGCGATCGGAGCGATGCCCAGCTTGCGGAGCCTGTGCAACTGGTTCTTGAGCGCGATGACGATCTGGGGATACTGCTTGTAGGCTGTGTATTCGCTGGTGAAGGTCTCGGTTGTACCGAAGGCGAGGGTTGTTGCAATCACGCGGTCGACCTTGCCGGGACGTACCGGGTCGTTGACGTAGGGGTGGTTCGCAACGTACTTCAAGCCCTGGTAGACCGCGTCACTCGTGGTCAGGGCATTGGACGTGGCACTCAGGGCGGTGGTGGTGCCGGTGGTGCCGGTGGTGCCGGTGGTGCCGGTGGTGCTCGTGGTGCCGGTGGTGCCGGTGGTGCCGGTGGTGCTCGTGCTCGTCGGGAGCGTGACCGAGCCGACGAAGGGCGCGAAGATCGTGACTGGTTCAATGGTTGCCTGGGGCACGAACTGGGCCACGACGCCGGCCACCGGCGTGCCGTGGCCGTCGAAGGTGTTGACCAGGCTCTGACCGGTGGTCGTACCGGTCGTGGTCGTGGTCGTGGTCGTGGTCCCACTTGCGGCCAGATCTTGGTTGCCCGGACCCCCGGTCCAGATGTTCGTGCCGGTCGTGACGCGGCCGCGGAACGGCGGCGACTGTCCGTCCACGCCGGTGTCGACCACGGCCACGGCGCTACCCTCGCCGTCGTAGGGAACGCCCAGCGTGCGAAGGTCGTTCAGCCCGATGAGGGTTCCGGTTGTCGAGTCGGCCAGGCTTGCCGTGGTCTTGAACTGCCAGATGCCTTGATCGTCCGAGGCCCACAGGGTTGTGCCATCCGCCGAGAACGTGATGGATAGCTCCGAATCGATGAAGCTCATCGGATCGGGTGTCCCGGCCTCGACGACCCCGCCGGTCGGGGTGTACACGTCAAAATTCTGGGCGAAGTCGCTGACGACCCCTTGGGGCGTGATCTGGATAATCCGGCCGCCCAGGAGGGGGCTGACGCTGTCGAGCGTGTAGAACACGACCAGAGGATTGTTGGTCGCGTCGTACGGTAGGCTGGGATCTCGCGGCTGGAGCCCGACGATCATCGGCCCATCGACGGGGACGGTGGCTGTCACCGACACGCCCGCCGGTATGGTGCCCTCGGCGATCGATGTCAGGGTGACAATCTCCGAGAGGCCCGAGGCGAGGTCGCTCACGAAGAGGTTGCCGGCGGACGTGGGCGGAAGGGTGACTGTGTAGGCTGTAGTGGTCGTGCCGGTCGTCGGGTTGGTGGTGGTCGTGGTGAGCCCAATGTCCTGAGAGAAATAGCCGTAATGGTCGAAAGCGATGTCCTCGAAACTGCGCAAATCCGTGGTGACGGCCCCGGCCTGGTCGAGCGTGAGCGAGGTCGTCGTGGCCGGGAGACCCGATCCGATGAGCAGCTCGCCGTTATTGTATCCCTGCACGCCGCTATAGCCGGGCGCGGCGGGGGCGGTTGGGGTGGCTGGGGTTCCGAAGTCGGTGAAGGCCGAGTAGACCGGCGATATGTAATCGGCATCCGCCTCGGTCATCCCCACGATCGGACCCGTGTTCACAGTTGTTGATAGGAGCGTGCCCGCGGAGGTGCCCTGGGTCACAAGTGTGGACCCGACCACGGGCTCGCCCAATTCTGTCTCGGAGACCCCCGTGGGAAAAGTCGACGAGACTGTGGGTAAAGTCGAGTTGCTGATGACCTGCCCGGGAGAATAGGCGTTGGCGTTAAAGAAGAGTCCGGCGAACGTGCCACCCGTCGTGCTGATGCCACTGCCGGCCAGCAGACCGCGAAGGAACGCCTGGTCCTCCGGACCGGGTATGACCATGCCCGTGGGATTGATATTGAACGTGGTTGCGGCCAGATTATTAGTCATCAGCACGAACGCCCCCAGGAACTGTCCGCTGGGCGAGATCATGTAGATCGCGTTCTTCGAGGGGTCGGTGCTATCGGCGCTGGCGACGAACATCGTGGGACTGCCGTCAAAGTTGCCTTCCGGATCGAAAGCAATGTCATACCAGTTGACGTATCCCGTCGTGCTGCCGAGCGAGTTGGCCGCGGGGTTCTTACCGTCGGTGGCCAGCGCATTGGGGTCGATCTGGCTGAGGACCGTGTTGAGGTCGAAGAACACGCTGGCCTTGCCCGTGGCCGGATCGATGCGGTAAATCACGCCCGGCCGGTTGACCGCGCCGGTGTTACCGCCGGCGCCACGCGAAATCGCGTACAGTCCGTTGCCGAATACACCACCCGGACCAGCCGCGAGGCGCACGATGTCGCCCCCGAACGAGGAGAGCGGTGTCAACTCGGCCACCGAAGTGATCGGGGCTGATGTCGAGATATTCGTCGCGGTCGTGTTCTGGGCAACCGTGATCTCGCCCAGGTCTGCGTTCGTGGTCGGGGCCGTGGCCGCCGTGAAGGTTGCGGTCAGGGGAAAGAGCGAAATATAGGGAGCCAGAAGGCAGCGTTGCTCCAGCGGAAAAGGGGTTTCTGGTTTAACAGCTCGACGCCGCTTGGCTGAGCCACGAGCCCGCGTTCGGGATGGCTGAGACATTCCATTATCTCCAATCGCTGGACTCGTCCGTCCTGAACCGAGGCCGAGATGCGCGGCAAGTCACTGTATCGGCGCAAGTGGCGCTGGTTGATGGGTCGAAACATCCGGCAATACCCCTGAACGGGGCGTAACCCGCACTCGCGGATTATTTCTTACCATCTGAATCGGCCGGAACCCTCACCTGCGATCAGCCAAAGCCTCCGCAAATTCGGAAAACTCGTCATTGATGGAGCGAGCCACCCGAGAGGCTTTGCGAGTTAGAGCTGGACCGAATGACGCTGACGAGATGACGATGGGATGTGAGAAAAGCAGGAAAGGGGCCAGGTGACCAAGCTGCTCGGCTGGGTTTGCCTTGCCATGATCACCTGGGCTGGTTCCAGTTTCACGCTCCAGAGCAGCGCCGCGCTGAAGAGAAGCCGTGACCGAACCGGAATCCGTCTTACTCGACCACGCCCTGGGGGACGACACGGCCAGGCTGCGGGTACTGAGGAGCGCCAGTGGCTCGGCGGCGGACGTCCAGTTCAATTGAGCCGAAAGTTCCCTCATGCCGCTGGATGGTCATACCCAGCGCTGTCAGCAGGCGCTTGGACGTGTAGAAGTTCATCACGATCCGCTGGTTCGCCTTGACGTCCTGGCGGCCGGTCGCGAACGGCTGGGGATTCAGGCCGAAGTCGAGGATCACCTCCTCGGGAGTCGCCGTCACTCGGCAGAAGTTGGAGTACGACGGCAGTGTGCCCGAATCGTCAACGACGACCTCGGTTGTCGTGGCCTGGGGATTCGGAGTGGGTGTGTGCTCGGTCTCTTTTTCGCTCATCTCGGGGTCCTGTCATCACTAAAGGTGGCACCGCTGAGAGGGACGGATCGATTCACAAGAGTAGAGGCAACGGCGCGCTCTCGATCCAATAATATGCGCACGGAGTGCCAAGAGCCTAACTCGAAACGCAAGCCAGGTTCAAGCCGACTTTTGCGTGAATGATGATTCAACAAGCCGGTCGAGCTCGGCCAGGGTGCGGCCGGAGGCTCCGTGCTGGGCCAGCACGAATGACCGGCCGGCCGCGGCCCGTGTGGCGGCCGCTTCGGGATCGTCAAGATCTTCCTGAAGTTTCAGCTTCAACTCGTCGGCATTCGCGACCCGACACGCGGCGTTGCGCGCCAGAAGTTGCTCGACGGTCTCGCGGAAGTTGGACGTATGAGGCCCGAACAGAACCGAGGCACCATAAGCGGCCGGTTCCATCATATTCTGGCCGCCGCGACCCGGAACCAGGCTGCCCCCGACGAACGCGACGTCGGCCAGCCCCCAGACAGCCCCCAGTTCGCCGATGGTGTCAATCAGGATGACGGGAGGTGGGCTGGCTGCCGGGGAGACGCGCGCGAGGCCCTTGGCAAGCTGGGTCCGCCGAACGACAGCTTCCCCGTTCCGGGACAGCCACTCGGCCACGCCGTCGAACCGCTCGGCGTGGCGGGGTACCAGGATCAACCGCAGGCTGGGGTGCTGCAGCCGAGCCGCCCGGTAGGCGCCCAGCGCGGCGGCTTCCTCTCCGTCCATCGTACTTCCTGCCACGAAGACCAGGTCGGAGTGGGAGAGCCCCAGCTCCTTGCGGAGATCGCGGGTCCTGGCGTTGTTCCGGTCGCTTTCCAGTCCATCATACTTGACCGAACCGGTGACGCTTACCCGGTCGCTCGGAACTCCCAGCTCCACGAACCTGCGAGCGTAATCGGCGTCCTGGGCCGCGACAACATCAATGCATCGGAGCGTGGTTCCTAGCGGTCGGCGCAGGCTGCGGTATCCGCGATAGCTCCGTACGCTGAGTCGGGCGTTGATGATCGCCACTTTGGCCCCCGACGCCTTCGCCGACCGGATCAGGTTCGGCCACAGTTCCAGTTCGACGAGGGCCAGCACGGTCGGCCGGATGCGAGCCATCGCCCGCCGGGTGGCCCAACTGAAGTCCAGCGGTGCATAGAAGGTGATCAGGTCGGGAAAGGTCCGGCGGGCCACCGCCAGGCCGGTCGTCGTGGTCGTCGAGATGACCACCTCCCAGTTGGGACGCCGCCGGGCCATCTCACGTACCAGCGGTCTGAGCAAGAGCACCTCGCCAACACTCACGGCGTGAAACCAGAGGCAGGGCTGGCCTCCGATCCGCAACGGGGCGTCACCACGGAACTTCTCCCACAGGCCCTCACGGTACTTGCCCGATCGGATCATGCGGTAAAACAGCACGGGAGCGAGCAGGAGCAGCGATGCGCCGTAGATCAGATTCAAAGCGAAGGGCATCTCGGGGAATCCTTTCCCGATCCAGAATCGGTCGTCCTCTCGGCACGACTCGTTTTCGTAGCAACAAGCGTGCCTTATTCGCAGCCGGCCGAAGAGAAGCACTTCAAGGAGCCGACCGACGATTCACCCTACCGGCCCTGGAGCGCAGGCCTCGACGCTCATGGAGACTGCGTACCTGGATCAGCGGCTCGGACTTAACCAATTGAAATGTCTGGAGATCGGGTTGCGAGACAGGGGCCTCACCCGAGCTCCGGGCAGGCGGTCTTCTGGTGACTGTGCGGCCCGCGTGACCGGGCCCATGGAACATCGGAGAAACCAGGCGATCTGGTTAAAAAGGGCCGTTCGGGGATTGCTTGCGCATGCAGCAGGCTTTGAATTTTTTTCCTGAGCCGCACGGGCAGAGGTCATTCCTGCCCACCTTTTTTCCAACATTCCGTACGGGCTCGCGTTTTTTCTCGGTGGACTGCTGGCTACCGGCGATGGCGGCGTCCTGAACCTGGCGGATGCCTCCGGAGACCGGGACGGCGGAGGCGGCCAGTTGCGAATCGGCCGTCTGGTGGATCGTCTGGGCCCGGTCGAGCTTCCAGTGTGATCCCAGGTACGAGAGGAATTCGGGATCGAAGTGCTCGACCCGGAAGATCAGGTCGGTCGCGCGGTCGGCGATGCCGTTCCACATCTCGTTGAAGATGCGCATGCCCTCGCGCTTGTACTCGACCTTGGGGTCGATCTGAGCATAGCCCTGCAGGCCGATGGAGCTGCGCAGGTGGTCCATCGCTCGCAGGTGCTCCATCCAGCTAGCGTCGAGGATCTGCAGCAGCACGACCTTTTCCATCTCGCGCATTTCGGGGCGATGCTTGGCGTCCAGGGCGTTGACCAGCAAGACACGCGCGTCGGCGGGGGACAGGTTGCCCAGCTCGTCGGCGGTCGTCTCGACACCCAGGGCCTCGTGAGCCCAGGAGGCCAGATCGGCCAGGGCCGCGGCGTCGCCAGTTGCGGTGTGCTTCTCCCGACCAGGAGCAGGCGGATAGGCCGCGTCGAGCCTGCGATCCAGCTCGTCGGACAGCGCAGCTCCTTGGTATCGATCATGAGCCTGCTCGAGCAGGAGAGACTCGATCTCGGCCCGCAGCATCGGCCGGATCTCATTGGCGTCGATGATGGTGTGAAACCGTTCCGTCGCCCAGGCCGCCAGACCCTGCCGATCATAGCGTGGAGGCATGTGCTGCGCGCGATCGGCCACGAACCGCGTGAGGGCAATTCGAACCGGCAGCTCGGCCTCCTTGAGGGCGTAGTGCTGCCGCGCGCTGTCCTGGAGTCTGCGGATGATCTCGGCCCGATCAAGACCCGCCCACGACTCGGGGTCAATCGTCAACCCGAACTTGTGCAGCACCCAGCCGGAGAGTGAACGGCGGCCCCAGTCGGGTTCGAGGAACTCGCGGGCCGGGTTCAGGTCCAGCTTTTCGATGGAGGCGCTGGCCTTCTCATGCAGAAACTCCTCGAGGTCCTCGCGGCCGAACTCGAATTCATCCCCCTCCTGGCGGGCGAACTTCTTGAGGTCTTTCTCCTTGAGGTTCAGCTCGAAGCGGTTGTTCGCCCACGTCGCCAGCGCGACCCAGGTCCACTCCGAGGGATCGGAGTCGGAGGGGAGGTTTTCCTCGATCGCTTCGCGGATGGTTTCGTGGAGCTGCCGCTCGGCCTTGGAACGGACAATCTCGCCAGCGTCCTCGAAGCTGGCACCCTTGAGATCGCGCGCGGTGACCTCGATACCCAGCCGCTGGGAGACCCATTCGGCGAAGCTGGCAGCGCCGTAGTCTTCGGCCAGGAAGCGCTCGGCGGAGTCTTTGACCTGGGAATCGATCATCTCGAGGATCTTGTCCTTGGGGGGCGATCCCTCGAGCAGGCTCTGACGGAACGAGTAGACCCGCTTGCGCTGCTCGTCCATGACCTCGTCGTATTCGAGCAGGTTCTTGCGAATATCGAAGTTCCGCTCCTCGACTTTCTTCTGGGCTCCCTCGATGCGCCGGCTGACCATCCTGCTCTCGATGGCCTCGCCTTCCTGCATGCCCAGCCGGGTGAGGACGGCCGAGACCCACTCGCCGGCGAACTTGCGCATCAGGTCGTCTTCCAGCGAGAGGAAGAACCGCGACGAGCCCGGGTCTCCCTGGCGGCCGGCCCGGCCGCGCAGTTGATTGTCGATGCGCCGGCTTTCGTGCCGCTCGGTGCCGATGATGTGCAGGCCCCCCGCGCCGGCCACCTCGCGCCCCTCGGCCTTCATCTCGGGCTCGTACCTGGACACAGCGTTTTGCCAGACTTCCTTGGAGACGTCGAGCCGCGTCTCGTACTTGAGCCGGCCTTCCTCGTCGGTCTCGCGCTTGAGGTCGGCCCAGGCCATGAACTCGGGGTTGCCGCCCAGAATGATGTCGGTGCCGCGTCCGGCCATGTTGGTGGCGATCGTTACCCCCGCCTGGCGTCCCGCCTGAGCCACGATCTCGGCCTCGCGCTCATGGTACTTGGCGTTGAGGACCTGGTGGGCGATGCCGAACCGGCTCAGGTAATCCGACAGCTCTTCCGACTTTTCGATCGAGGTGGTGCCGACCAGGATCGGGCGGCCGGTTTCATGCACCTCCTTGATCTCGTCGAGGATTGCGTGGTTCTTCTCGCGCTCGCTCCGGAAGATGACATCGGGCAAGTTCCTGCGGGTGAGCGGCCGGTTGGTCGGAATGGCGATCACGTCCAGGCCGTAGACCTTGTAAAACTCGGTCGCCTCGGTCATGGCCGTGCCAGTCATGCCCGCGAGCTTCTTGTAGAGCTTGAAGAAGTTCTGCAGGGTGATCGTGGCCAGTGTCTGGTTCTCTTCCTTGATCTTGACGCGTTCCTTGGCCTCGACCGCCTGGTGCAGTCCGTCGGACCACTGCCGGCCGATCATCAGCCGGCCGGTGAACTCGTCGACGATCACCACCTCGCCGTTGGGCTGGACCACGTAATCGCGGTCTCGGCGGTAAAGGTGGTGCGCCTTGAGCGAGTTGTCGATCAGGTGGGGCCATTCCATGTTGCCCGGCGTGTAGAAGCTCTCGACTCCGGCGACCTTCTCGGCTTCGCGGATGCCCTCGTCGTTGAGGTGGCAGGTTCGCTCCTTCTCCTTGACCTCGAAGTGCAGGTCGCGCCTCAGCACGCGAGCGATCCGGTCGGCCTCGGCGTACTTCTGCACATCGTCGAACGCCGGGCCCGAGATGATCAGCGGCGTTCGCGCCTCGTCGATCAGGATGCTGTCCACCTCATCAATGATGGCGTAGAAGAGCTCTCCCTGGCACTGGTAGTCCTTGACCGGCTTCATGTTGTCGCGCAAGTAATCGAAGCCGAACTCGTTGTTGGTGCCGTACGTGATGTCGCAGCCGTAAACTTGCTGGCGCTCGGTCGATTCCATCTCGGACTGGATCGCCCCGACGGTCATTCCCAGGCCCTGAAAGAGGGGACTCATCCACTCGGCGTCGCGGCGTGCGAGGTAATCGTTGACCGTGACCACGTGCACGCCCTTGCCTTCCAGAGCGTTCAGATAAGCGGCCAGGGTCGCGACCAGCGTCTTGCCCTCGCCCGTGACCATCTCGGCGATATCGCCGCCGTGCAAGACCATGCCGCCCATGAGCTGAACGTCGAAATGGCGCATGTTCAAAAACCGCCGACCCGCCTCCCGACAGGCCGCGAACGCCTCGGGCAAGAGGTCGTCGAGCGTCTCTCCGGCGGCCCGACGGCCGCGGAATTCCACGGTCTTGGCCTTGAGCTCAATGTCGGAAAGTGCCTGCATCTGGGGCTCGAGGTCGTTGATTGAAGCCACCAGCGGCCGCATCGAGCGGATTCGCCGTTCGTTGGAGCTACCGAAAATCCGCACCAGGCCCTCGGAAACATTCTCCGATAAGGCCGTGAACGCGTCGGTCGTTTTATCCCAAATCTCCGTCAGCACTTCCATTGCCGCAATACCCCAAGCAGTGATCGAGATCAGACGCACTAAGTCTTTTGAAAGCTGGATCTTACAACAGACAATGGGCATCCGTCAAGCGAACCGGACGCTCCCTTGCAACTCACAGACCAGATGATTCTACGATCACCATGGGACGGACGTTCGGCGTTTCCTCGCTCCGAGCCGGCGGATCATGTTACGCTCAGGCCGGATGCGAATTTGCGGTCCAGTATTCCCGACAAAGGGTGTGGCCGCCGTTGGAACCGCAGAGGGTAGGTCAGCCTTTCCAGGCTGACGTCAGGCTCGAAAGCCTGACTCAGTGCGCCTGTAATTGCATTGAATCAGCAAGGTGAAAGTCCATATACACGAAAAAGATGCAAATCGGCAGAACCTACTAGACTCGAAGCAGCCGGCTCAATCCGGCAACGCGATCGATGATTCCTCGCCGGTGTCAGCTCGTTATTCTTTTTCGTGTATTTCGTGTCTTTCGTGGTTCGATCGTCGTGTCTTTCGTGGTCGATTCCCTGTATTTCGTGGTTCGATCGTCGTGTCTTTCGTGGTCAATTCCCTGTATTTCGTGGTTCGATCGTCGTGTCTTTCGTGGTCGATTCCCTGATGCCATTCCTTCGTGGTTTCGGTTCTGGCGGTCGGCTGGCCTCCTGCGGCGTCCGGGGAAACCGCCAGCGGCGGTAGGTTTCCAGCAGGTCCCTGGCGGCGGCCGCGCCGCGGCTGCGCTCGAGCAGGGCGCCCACAGCCTCGGCGTGGGCGGCGGGGCGGTCGGCATCGGACGGGGCATCCGGGCTTGGGCGGCCCAGACGCGGGGCTCGAGCCAGACAGGCCAGCAGGCCGAAAAGTCCCAGGTGGAGGGCAACCCAGCGGAAGGGCTTGATCCGTGCGACCAGGTCGATGAGCGTGGGTGGACCCTCCGATTCTCCCAGTAACAGCGGTCCTTCAACGAAGGCGACCCGCCGGGGCTGCTCGCCGATCCATGCGACGACGCGCCGGGCCAGCGGCCGTCGCGCGGGGTTGACCAGCGGGAGATTGAGCAGGAACGAGCCGTTGGCGACCGCCAGCACCCGGCTGCCACGATCGACTTCCCATTCCAGCGCCAGGACCTCGCCATCGCCGGTCAGCAGAACCTCATTCTGGCCGGCCTTGAGCGGTTCGTGCACGGTAAGAGCGGCGCTTGCCGCATCGACGTCCTCGGCCCATGGCCCGCCCAGACTCTTGCAGCGCCGGGGAGGATCCGCCGCGCGGTCAACGGCAAACCACAGCTCTGGGTCGGCTGGCTTTTCCTCCTTGCCGGGCAGTCGCGCCACCCAGCTTCGGGCCCGGTCAAGGTTCGCTTCGGCCTGCTTGCGGCGGTCGTCGTCAGGCGAGCCGCTGAGTTGATCGAGCACGAGCTTCCAGTATTCGTCCTGGGCGTCGTAATCGCGCACGACGTAGACCAGGGCCCGCTCCGGCCGGCTCTCGAGCCAGTCATCATACCATTGGGCTTCCTGCCGATCGGGAGGGCCCGGCGCGAAGGAGAAGCGGACGATCACATCGGCCCAGCCGGCCAGCTCCGCGGTCAACCGCCGGGCCGTGCGGACCTTGTGTCCCTGCTTCCGCAGCAGAGCCGCAAGTGCTCCGGTGCCGTTGACGCTCGACCCCATCGAGCTGCCGTAGCCGCTTTCCACGGCGCGGGCGTTACCCGAGCCGCGGGCCAGGGCCACGACCACGAGTGCCAGCACCAGCGTCGCCGCGAGCGCCAGCGCGGCCATGCCGATCAGGGTCCTGGGTGAGCGGGATGGTGAGTTCATCGCGTCAGTCTACCTTGATCGTTTGCAGGCGGCGGCGGAACGTCTCGGCCCGCGACCAGACCCGCTCCAGTTCGTCCGGCCCCGGGAGCCGATGGCCGTAGTAAACCTCCTCGAAGACGCCGAGCGTCGCTTGCAAACCGTCACCCAGGAGCGGGTCGTCCAGTCCGCTGGCATACTGGCGGGCCGTCCGGCCCGGCGTCAGGCGGAGCAGGCCCGCGCGTTGCAGACCGAGGAGCTGGTCGAGGAAGAGCCAGATCACCGCCCCGGCGGAATCGCCGGCTGCTCGGCGGCGCACCGCCTCCGCCCAGGGATCGATTCCCTCCATCGCGACCCCCGGGGCCAGCCCTGCAATCCGGGCGGCGTCGCCAATGCGGGCCGCGTGGTCCTGGTGAGTCGTCGCCTGGGGCTCATAAATCCGCCAGAGCCGCCAGAGAATGACCAGCAGAACGCAGCCGGAGGCAACAAACAAGAGCGTGGCAAGAACCCCGCGCAGGCTGCCCCCGTTCGCCCCCGAAGCCTGGCCTGTGCTCTTGCCAAACCGGCGATCGAGCCAGTCGAAAAACGACTCGAGCCGTTTCTCCAGCCAGCTTGTCCACGACGACGGCTCGGGGATCAGCGGTTTGACCTGGTCTTTTTCGCCGTCGTACCAGGGATACGCCTGCTCCTTCAGGACAGTCCGCACCGGGGATTCGGAAGTCGGGTCGATCGGTCGATCGAGGCTCGGCGCACCTGCCGACGAGACGGCGACTACCAGACCGAGAGCAGCGACCAAGACCCGGCTTGGGCTCATCATCGTCCCTCCTCGATGTCCCGCCCCACGGCCTGGAGCCGGAGCCGCAGCTCCCATCCCTCGGAGCGGATCCGCTGGTCGATGTAGATCAGGAACCGCGCGACCGCGAAGAAGGCGATGGCGATCCAGACCCCAAGCTGAAATCGGAGGCCGCTGGAATCGGTCAGGAAGGGCCGATACCAGGTCAGCTCGCTCTTGATCAAGGCCGAGATCCCCGCACCGGCTCCCATCCAGAAGCAAAGCGCGAACACCAGGCCGAAGAGGAGCTGGCCGATCCACTGCATGAAGAACTCGCCGGTCCGGCCGCCGGAGAGCTGCAAGCAGCGGCGCAGCGCGCGCAGTCCTGGAGCCTTCTCGAGCAGGATCACCTCGTTCGAGAACCAGAACTGGCCGGGAATCAGGGGTATGAAGAGCACGGTCATGGTCAGGATTCCCCGCAGCAGCAGATGGACGAGAATCAGCGAGGGCAAGGCGCGGGTCATCCGCCAGAGGATTGTGCCGGCCCGGGGCGGCCGGTCGAACATCAGTCCGCCGAGCACCAGGGTCAGCGGGACCGTGGCCCAGGGCGCTTCCAGGAACAACAGAGCCGGCCAGATCGCCGGTGGAGTTTCGGGGTTGGAGAGAACCCAGTAGTTCAGCGCGGCGAACGGGGCGATCCCGGCGGCCGCAGCCAGCCCGAGCGTGCGGGGCCGCTGGCGGACGACCAGAAGCGCCAGATCGAGGAGGTCGAGGTAGGATCGCTCGCGAATCTGAACCAGCGTCCGATCGTTCGCCATGAAGACGCCCGGGTCATCCAGGAGGAGCCGAGATGGTTGCAAGGCCGCATGGTGATCATAGAGCAATCGCCCGGCAGCGGCAAGCGTCAAGCCCGGACGAACTGATGGCCGGGAAGCCTGCGAACCAGCCGCTTCAGCTCCAGGACGCTGAGCGTGGCCAGGACCTGAGAAGCAGTCAGGCTGGTGCGGGTGATCAGCTCGTCGACGCCGACGGGATGGTTGTCGAGCTGGCCGAGCAAGGCTCGCTCCTGGTCGCTGAGGCAAAGCTCGGCCGGGGTGCTCGACGCAAGGGAACGACTGGCGCCCTGGCGGGTCCAGGTCTGGCGGGGTACAATCTGATTCACTTGGTGGTCAAGTGTTGCCGCGAGACGGTATTGAAAAAGCTCGCCGGATGGCAAGCGGAAAGCAGGGGTGAGCGGTGTCCGCGATCACGTCGACTGAACCGATAACGGTCTCGGCAGACCCGGCGTTCGTTCCCATCGAGGACGGCGATCAGCGTACCGTCTTCCGCGGAGTGGACTGGCACACTTACACCCAGCTTTCCGAAGCGACCGGCGAGGGCCAGCACGTCCGCCTGATCTATGACGGGAAGGACCTGGAGATCATGGTCACCGGCTACGTTCACGAGTACCTCAAGGAGTTGCTCGGTACGATCGTGAGGGCGGTGACCATGGGCCGGGACATCGACTCTGTGGGCAGCGGTGAGACGACGTGGAAGACAGAGATTCGAGGCCTTGAGGCGGATCTGACCTACTGTTTCGAGCCCGAAAAGATCCGGGTGGCGAAGGCAGCCTTGGCCCGGCTGTCGAAAGACCCGGCCGACTATCCCCGTCCCGATCTGGCGATCGAGATCGACATGTCTCCTCCCCAGGTCGACCGCCCGGCAATCTATACGGACCTTGGCGTCGCCGAGGTGTGGCGGCTCGTCCGAGGCCGAGTGCTCATCATCGAGCAGCTCCAGGCGGACGGATCGTATGCCTCGGTCGAGGAAAGCCGGTTCCTGCACATCCGCGCCGAGGACATCCTGCGGTGGCTGAACGAGGCGGCCACGGAGCGCGAAGCCGCCTGGAATCGTCGCCTGATTCAATGGGCGATGGGCTTGGGCCAACAGGCCTGACCGACAATCCCGCGCACGTCGGCATCACCGCGCCGTTCAAGCTCCTTGTGTGACAGCCGCTCACAGCTATCCACCGGCCGAATTGCGCCGTTGCGATCGCTCGGCTCGGCGGGCGAGAGGGAACTGAGTCAAGCCCGGACGAACTGGTGGCCAGGAAGCCTGCGAACCAGCCGCTTCAATTCCAGGACGCTGAGCTTGGCCAGGACCTGAGAGGCAGTCAGGCTGGTGCGGGTGATCAGCTCGTCGACGCCGACGGGATGGTTGTCGAGCTGGCCGAGCAAGGATCGCTCCTGGTCGCTGAGGCAAAGCTCGGCCGGGGTGCTCGACGCAGTGGAACGACTGGCGCCCTGGCGGGTGCAGCTCTGGCGGGGTACAATCTTAATCATTTGGTGGTCAAGTGTTGCCGCGAGACGGTATTGATAAAGCTCGCCGGATGGCAAGCGGAAAGCAGGCGTGAGCGGTGTCCGCGATCACGTCGACTGAACCGATAACGGTCTCGGCAGACCCGGCGTTCGTTCCCATCAAGGACGGCGATCAGCTTACCGTCTTTCGCGGAGTGGACTGGCGCACTTACAACCAACTCTCCGAAGCGACCGGCGAGGGCCAGCACGTCCGCCTGATCTATGACGGGATGGACCTGGAGATCATGGTCACCGGCCACGTTCACGAGCACTACAAGGAATTGCTCACCAAGATCGTGAATGCCGTGACAACGGGCCTGGACCTCGACTATGTGGGTTGCGGTCAGACGACATGGAAGACAGTCATTCGTGGCCTCGAGGCCGATCTGTCGTATTACTTCGAGCCCGACAAGGTCCGGGTTGCCAAGGCCGCCTTGGCCCGCCAGTCGACGGACCCGGCCGACTATCCCCGTCCCGATTTTGCGATCGAGATCGACTTGTCTCCTCCCCAGGTCGACCGCCCGGCAATCTACACGGATCTCGGCGTCGCCGAGGTGTGGCGGCTCGTCCGGGGCCAAGAGCTCATCATCGAGCAGCTTCAGGCGGACGGATCGTATGCCTCGGTCGAGGAAAGCCGGTTCCTGCACATCCGCGCCGAGGACATCCTGCGGTGGCTGAACGAGGCGGTCACAGAGCGCGAAGCCGCCTGGAATCGTCGCCTGATTCAATGGGCGATGGGCTTGGGCCACCAGGCCTGACCGACAATCCCGCGCACGTCGGCATCATCGCGTCGTTGCGATCGCTCGGCTCGGCGGGCGAGAGGAAACTGAGTCACGGGTACACCGTAAGAAGGCAAAGGGGAATAGTGCCACCCCGTCGCGAGTTACGACGCGTGGGTCGGGGATGGGCCTGAGCACCATCAGACACCCGTCCGGAGGCCGGGTGGCACTATTCCCCTTTGCCCCCCCTTTGCCCGCCTTTGCCCGATGCGATAAGGACCGACGATAAGGACCAGCCATGATTCCAGGGTGCGAGAATGTGGATGGCCTTTCGCTCCACGTGAAAGCAAGCGGAACGCGAACGGAAACGGAAACGGGCCGGGCAATGCCACGATGGGCCAGGCTGCGCAACCGAGAGGACGATTCAGGAATGTGCCATCTCGCTCGCCTTGATCCGAACACGTTCTTGTTGTAGAATTCCACAACAGAGGGGCCGAGGAGGTGTACATCGATCTGATCGCCTGGGATGACGAGGATGACCCAGACGGCAATTACCAGCACATCGTCGGGGCCCGTGAGGTCACGGCCGGGGAAGTGGAGGAAGTGTTGTATGGCCACCATGGCAACCATCCCGATGCTTACTCGAACACAACCGGCAACCCGATCATCTTCGGCACGACGTCCACGGGCAAGCGAATCGCCGTTGTGTACAGCGACGAGTCGGACGCCGACCTGGTCATCATCCGCCCCGTGACGGGTTACCCGGTTCCAGAATATGGGGGCTGATGCCGATGGACCCAAGACGACTTTCCGAGCGCACTCGCCAGTCGCTGGCCGCCCTCTCTCCCGAGAAGCGGGCACGAGCGGAGGCCGCGTTCACTCGCATCCAGTCGCCCGAATATCGGGAGGGGGAACAGAGGGACCGCGAGGCCCTGGATCGCGAGTACCGCGCGACCGGAACGATCGCGTCCACACCCACCACGGAAGTCGACGTGGAAGCTTTTCAGGGGTTCATCCGATCGCTCCGCCAGGAGCGCGAATCCGCGGGCTTGAGCCTCGATGAGGTCGCGTCCCGTTCGGGCATCGATAAGGCCCAGCTCAGCAGGCTGGAGAACGGCAAGGTTCTCGACCCCCGTTCCAGCACGCTCTCGCGCTACGCCCGTGCGATCGGCAAACGGCTGGCGTGGTCCCTGGAAGATATCGAATCGCAGCAACCGCGATGAGTTCCTTGGCCTGGAGCAGGATCAGGGACGCAGCGATTCCACTTTTTGATCCACGGCCGGACTTCCCGGACCTCCTGACCGGCAGGGTGAACTGGTGAGAAAAAGGTGAGAAAAAGGAGAAAAAGGTGTCAGGAACCGAAAAAGCAGGGAATAAAGGGGACATTGCTAACGGCGGATGTTTGGAGAATTTAGGAAATTTTCGATTCCTGGTCCTTGACCTATTCACGTGGGAGATCCGCCATGCCTCGATCTGCGCGAGCGTCGGCCGCAGGGTGCTGCTATGACGTGATCAACCAAGGCAATGCGAGGGTGGGCTTGGAATACAGCCTTCAACCGCGAGGACGACAATACCGTCCTTCGGCCACACTGGGAAAGTGATCAAGGAAAATTGCCCAGACCACCTATCCTGCGACCAGTAATAAGAATGTCCCCTTTAGGGTTTCCCATCCTGCGGCCCGTACGGCCGACGCGAAGGCTGAAGCTTGGCTCGAGGAGTATAACCAAGCCAAGCGAACGACCTACCCGCCGGCCATCTGATCGCCCCCCTAACCTCGCGCTGCGGCGGACCCCGGCCGCGAGGCGCATTCTCCTTCGTCTCGAGGTTTGCTCGGCTGCCGGGGCCGCTGAGCTTTGTCGTTAGACCGCTAACGGCGATCTGGGAGGATCCATTGGCCTGCTTGCTCGCTGCCTTCGCGCTCCTTATGCCGCGACTTGCCGTCGCCCTCCTCTGGTTCTTCAGCCACTGGTTTGACGGCCTCTTCACCTCGCTGCTGTGGCCCATCCTAGGCTTCGTCTTTCTGCCCACGACGCTCCTCTGGTACTCAGCCGTTCAACACTGGTTCGGCGGCACGTGGACGCTCTGGCCCGTGGTAGGCATCGTCGTGGCGCTCCTGATCGATCTGTCCCCGGCGCGCCACCACCGTAGATTCTTTTGAAGTTGGCGGGAGGGAAAAAGGGACATCACTAATATCGACCGTTTGTTAGGGCAGCGAGCCTCGGGGACACGCACGTAAACGCTTGATGCAAGCGGCTTAGGGGCAATACCGTTTAACGAATCATAACCACAGTCTCTGTAAAGGTTTTCTTCATGGGCGGAAGGTGTCGATGCTCAGGTCGTTTCTTCTTCCATTTCGACATCTTCCGTTTGATCACTCGTGGAT
>JBEKTN010000010.1:0-47174 GCA_049516015.1 Isosphaeraceae bacterium
GGCCCTGGAGATACTGGCGGTGGCGGACCAAGGCCCGGTGCTGCCGCTGCCGGGGCGTGGGCTGGTAGGACTCGGGGATCATGTCCAGGACCAGGAATTCGGTCAGGACCTGGGCATCCAGGTTGTCGGTCTTCTTGGTGCTCTCGGCAATCATCCTGAGCTTCTTGGGATTGGCCAGCACGACCTTCTCGGCCAGGGGCTCCACGAGCTCCACCAACCAGACGTAGCTGGCGGTGGCCTCGACGACCACCTTGAAGGGGCGGAACTGCCGGAAGAACTCGACAATCTCGTCGGTCTGCGTGCAGGCGAGTGTCTTGCGAGCCAAGATCTTTCGCTTCTCGTCCATGACGCAGACGGCGATAGACTTCTTGTGAAGGTCGACGCCGATGAAGTTCATTGTAGGGCTCCGGGTCTGGGTAAACGGGCAACGGGTAAAACTCCTCAAGTCTTCCCCAGGATCAGCGGTTCCGCAAACCGTCGCGTCGACCTTCACCTCCCTCTCATAGCTTCAATTTGGGCCGGTCCCGCGAACCGGCTTCCTCTCCGCCGGTCAATGGAAACAGGGTCGGGAGACGATGCCCCCTCCTGCATCTCCTTCCTCCGATCCGCGTTCATCCGCGTTCATCCGCGGCTGATTCCATGTGTTCACCTTCGGGAGATCTCGGAGCTGGAACTGGCCGCATCCGACCGGGTGGAATCGGCAGAGCCGCCCGGACCCTTTGGCAGACTGAACTTGCGGTTGAGCAGTTTCTGAGAATTGTATTTGACCGCGTTGATCAGCAGGCTCTCGGGTGCTTTCAACCGGGCGGGCGCCTCCAGACGGTTGCCGGCGGCCTGGACAACGAACTCCTCGGGGTCGTGCGAGGGCAGATGGCCCAGGATCAGGCCCGGGGGAGGCGTCTTCGCTCCCGAGCTGGCGTACCGTTGCAGGAACGGTTCGGTCCAGCGAACGACGTTGCGGTTCAGGGCGATCGTCATGTAGGTCCGCCCTTTGTTCGACTTGATGTAACTGGCCGAATGCTCCACGCCGAGCACCGCACCGCCGGCTGCGTCCTCGAGGATGTTGTCTTCGATCACGGCTCCCAGGAACGGAGCGTGCGACCATCCCCAGACCACGGGCGTCTCGGTGGGGCAGGCGGCGAACCGTATCGAGTTGGCGCCTCCCAGAAAGTGGTTCCCGATCACCCGGGTGCCGAAGTGGTTGCCGACGAGCACCATACCGGCGGACTTCTGGCCGCCCCGGATGTCGATCCGGTTCTTCTCGAAGCTCTCGCCGACAAAGCCGCGGGAAATCGAGACCACCTCGGTGCCCTTGGGAATGGGAGGATCCACCAGGTAGGTCTGGGTATCGATGATCTGGGCGATCCGCCGGAACTGGCCGGCCGCCGGACCCGTCAAGAGCGAGACGACATCGCCGGTGGCCGTCTCCTGCCCCTGGGGTCGATACACTCGCATCAGGCGGCCGTCGGCCGAGAGCGCGGCAATTCGCCCCTCGTAGGTCAGGTGATAGGCTTCCGTCAAGATGATCTCCGGCTCGTTGGACGAGGGAATGGTGTCGCCTTCCCGGGAACCGATGTCCTCGATGACGTTCTCCTCGACTCGATCGCCCGAGCCGCCGTGGGTCAGCACGAGGAACCGCCAGGTCTTGCCCTCAGGCTGGACCGGCTTGGCCCTGTTGCCCCGAACCAGCATGTCGTACGTGCCGTGGCCGCCGAAGATGCCGTGCGAGAACGTCCCGGGGGGAGTGCCCCGGAAATCGTTATTGAGCAACTGCCACGGACCTTCGAAGAACTCGATCGGGCCGCCACGGAGGATGTTGCCGGCAATCATGCCGCTTCGAGCATTGGTCAGCCGGATCAGCCGCAGCGCCTCGATCCACTTCGAGGGGTCCGCGGCTGGTGGGATCTCCAGGTCCAGCCGGGTCAGGACGATGTTCGCCTTCAGCTCGGGGTGAGCCTGGTCCTTGTTGTCGGTCGTGCCGATCACGGCCGGCCCGTAGCTGACCTCCTGGTCCCAGCGAATTGGCCCCTCGAACCGCACCGCGAACCCGTTGCAGGTCGTCTGGCCGCAGTGAATCTTGATGGCCGCCGTCCAGGGTGCGTCGGTCGCGGCCTGAGTGAAGACCAGCGTCGCCGTACCTTCGGAGGTGAGCGTCACCGGCCGGTTGAGCACCAGCGGGCGAAGCAGCCGATAGGTCCCCTCCGCCAGGCTCACCGTCCCGTACTGGTTCACCAGGGCGTTCAGGTCGTCGCCGGGCTTGGCCTCGACTCGGGTCTCGGCAGGTCGCGGAGCGCAGCGGCCGGGATCACAGGTGCGGCCGTCGAAGCGGGCCACGGACATCCGGCCGTCGGGGTCGATCAAGCGCAGGGTGAGCGTCGCACGAGCCTCGTCGCGGTAGGGGGCAAAGAAGACGTCGAGCGAGCCGCGGTCCGCTCCGGGCCGAATCGCCAGCGGCCCCGTGATACCCCCCTGGGACAGGATCTGCTTGATGCGATCGTTACCGCGGTAGACCCATGTCCCGTGAACCGAATCGGTCAAGACGGCCGCCGCGATCGCCGGCGTCGGCGCCAGTCCCGAAAGGCGAACGTGGACATCGCCGCTGCCCGTCACGTCTTGACCATCCTGGCCGATCCAGCGGGCGGTCGCGGAAAGCTCGCTGATCCGCGGCAGGGGCGATTCGGGGATTCGCACCTTTGGATCGCACCGGTCGGCGGCAACCGTGGCCACGTCGAGCGTCTCGTTGGCGTAAAGCACCAGGACCTTCAGCTTCTGTCCCTTCAGGTCCCGATCGGGCTGAAAGAAGAGGTCTCCCTCTCCGGGTTTCTTGGGGTCGGGCCAGTACTCGGCGCTGGGCAGAAGCTCGGGATTGGAGCCCGACTCCCATTTCATCGCCCCCGGACCCTTGACGCGCATGGCCTTGACCGGGACCCTGGCCGAGACAGCGGCCAGGCGAATCCGGACGTCCGCAATCCCGTCGGGCCCCACCGATGGCCCGGAGCCGACGCGATCCTGCTTTTCCTGTCCCATCCAGCGGGCTTGCAGTACCGCGCCGGGCATGCGCAGGCCGCGGCTCGCCGTGCGGCTGAGGACGTCGAGCTCATGAGTCGTTCCGTTATCATAACGGATAAGGATATGGTAATTCTGAGAAGCCACGACATGGCCCGGCTCGAGGAAGAGGTCGGCCGACCGCGAGCCCTTGGGCCGCTTGAGCTCGGCCTTCCAGGCAAACGATTGGGCATTGTACTGCCACCGATCGCCTCCCTGCGCCGTCGTCACGTCCACAAAGGAGATCTCCTGCTGGGGATCGAGCCCGCTGAGGACGAGATGCATGTCCTGGACCTCGCTGGGCTCGGGCCGATTATTCGGCCCCACGTAGTCGTGCCCGTCCTGCCCGACCCATTTCACGGAGGGTTGCGATCCGGTTTGCAGGGACGGATAAGCCGCCCTCTGGACGGGTACGGCCTGGTGCAATTGAGCAAGCGGGACATGCGGTTGCGCGGCCAGGAGACCTGAGTGGATTGCAAGCGATCCGGATAGCCAGGTGGAAACCATCATCCCTGTGGTAGTAAGACGCATCGCAGCCTCCTTGGTTTGTCTGTACAGCCTGGTGCAACCCACGCGAGCATGACCGGACATGAGCTGAGCTGAGATTCTCTGCCGCCGGCCGCACCAAGAACATACCACAAGAGGATCGGCTGAGAAGTTCAACTGTGCTTGCTCGCGGTACGAAGAGACTCTCAGGGCAGGCTAAAGACGATGGCCTTGCCCATGGTGCACCGGGGCTGCCCTGCACCACCCGAGTTCGCCGAAGCCTGGCCACGGACCCATGAGCCAAGGTGGCTCAACGAACGCTGAGGCTGTTATAATCTGTGCGCACAGTCACCAGATCCGGACGTAACACCCGTTCGAGGTTCCCTCCATGGCCAGGAACGAGACAATGAGCCTCTTCGATCTTCCCAATGAAGAGGTCGGGACCGTCCAATCCGACGCGCCCCTGGCGGAGCGGATGCGTCCACGAACACTGGGCGAGTTCGTCGGTCAGGAACACCTGGTCGGTGAGGGGCGGCTCATCCGGGGGCTGGTCCAGGCAGGTGGCCCGCTACCCTCACTGATCCTCTGGGGTGGACCGGGAACCGGCAAGACAACGCTTGCCCGGTTGCTAGCACGTCTGGCCAGCGCCCGATTCTCGCAACTCTCGGCTGTTCTGTCGGGCGTCAAGGAATTGCGCGAGGCGATCGCCGAGGCCCGCAAGCAGCGACACCGGGGCCACCGCACGGTCCTGTTCATCGACGAGATCCATCGCTACAACAAGGCCCAGCAGGACGCACTGTTGCAAGCCGTCGAAGATGGAACGGTTACACTCATCGGAGCCACGACCGAGAACCCCTCGTTCGAGGTCATTTCCGCCTTACTCTCCAGGACCAAGGTCCTCACGCTCCAGCCACTCTCCGAACAGGAGATCGCGACCATTCTCCATCGATCCCTGACCGACGCAGATCGGGGACTGGTATCATTCCGACCTGAAATCTCCTCGGCAGAATTGGAGCGACTCGCGTCTGCCTCGGCGGGAGATGCACGGGTCGCCTTGACCGCTCTTGAGTCGGCGACTCATGCAACCATCCCTTCCGCCGATGGTGTCCGTCGCATCGATGGCGAAATGTTGATCCAGGCTCTGGGTCGCTCCCGCTTCGCCTACGACAAGAAGGGCGAAGATTACTTCAACTTGATATCCGCTTTTATCAAGAGTTTACGAAACTCGGATGTCAATGCCGCACTCTACTGGCTGGCCCGCTTGATCGAGGGAGGTGCCGATCCGTTGTTCATCGCCCGCCGCCTTTGCATCCTCGCTTCCGAAGACGTGGGTCTGGCGGATCCCCAGGCAATGGTCCAGGCGGCCGCCGCGGCCCAGATCGTGCATCTCATCGGGATGCCTGAGGGTCTATTCCCACTCTCGCAGGCGACAATCTACCTGGCGAATGCCCCCAAGTCCAATGCCGTCACGAGAGCCTACATCGCCGCGGCCGCGGACGCCGTAGCGACCGCGCGTGCGGCGGTGCCCCTGCACTTGCGCAACGCTATCACACCGCTCATGAAGTCCGTCGGATACGGGCAGGGCTACCGCTATGTCCACGACGATCCACAAGCTCGGCAGGAGATGCCCTGTTTGCCCGAGTCTTTGCGCGGTCGAGTCTACTTCGAGAGCGACGACCCTGATGGAAAACTCGCCTGATTCAACTCTTCCACCTTCTCTAGGGAATCTCGCGACCCCCATTCCCTTTCGCAATTCTCTGGAGCGCGCTTGCGAAGCGGAAAGATTCCGGAGCCTGCTCCGCCGAGTCCTGGCCGCCTGACCGAAAGCAGGCACCGGTCCGTCTTAGGCAGTAGTTTCCAGGTTTTAATGTAGTAATTCTATACAGACGATCACTCACATTCGAGTACGTACAGTTGTGAAAGTGACCGACATTCCGCACAAAACAAGACACAAAGCATGACCGAATAGGTACTTGCGTCTATATTCAATAAGCGTCATGCAACCCTAGGTTGACCTTTTGCGGGCCTTTCTTCGATTGCAGATTTGTCGAATGAATGAATAACAAGCCAGCTTTTCCCTAAGCCTTTTTTTCAATTGGACTTACGTTAGTACAGTAAATCCTGGAAGCTACTGTTTAATGGCAACGCACAGAATTCCGCTGGTCTGCGATATCGCAGAGGCCTGTCAGATGTCTCGTTCGAAGCGAATTGCCCGGGTTTTCGCCTGTCTGCATTTCTGCTCCACCCGTGTATTGAAAAAGGAGGGACATCCCGATGCCCAGCGTTCCCGTGCTTCACTCGTGGGATCTCGACACGGAGGGGGCGAGCAAACTCCAGCTCGCGCTTGCGGCGCTCGTCGACACCACGCGGCCGCTGGCCGAGGTGAGGACGGTCGGCGGTGCCGACGTGTCTTACGATCTTCAAGGCAAGTGGCTTTACGGGGCGGTCGTGGTCACGCGCGCCGGCACGGAGGAGGTCGTGGAACGGTCGGGCGTCGTGACTGAAGCACGTTTTCCCTACGTTCCCGGCCTTTTCAGCTTTCGCGAGGCACCGGTCCTCATCCAGGCTTACGAGGCGCTCGGCGAGCGGCCCGACGTTCTGTTGCTGGACGGGCAGGGGATCGCGCATCCCCGAGGGATCGGCCTGGCCAGCCACGTGGGCTTGTGGCTGGGCATCCCCATCATCGGCTGCGCCAAGTCCCGGCTCTGCGGCGAGCACGACGAGCCCGGCCCGGCACGCGGCGACTGGCGGCCGCTGACAGGCACCGCAGGGCGGCCCGGAAGATCTCCTTGCCGCGCGAGCCGCCACCGATCAGGCCGAACCGGATTCGTTCGTTCGAGCCCAGGACCCGACCCGTCGCGGCGGCCTCCGCCCCCGCCACGACAGCGCCGGTCGCGCCCCCGATCACCGACCCCAGGAAAGCTCGTCGATGGGACATGGCTTGCCTCCGAAATGGCGGTGGCTGCTCGGTCGGAAAGCGCCCGCGAATGATCGGTTGTTTCTCTCGTAGACCCAGAGTTGATGCTCTCCGCGAGGCGGAATTCCGTCAAGCCCCAGCCGGAAAACTGGCCACGCGCTTGGACCAGTACCGTCAGGTCGCCGTACTATTGGTTTCACTCTTGGCCGGCAGTACAATAGTGTTGATCGATTGCTACCGTTACCCTCAAGAAGAAAGGATGAGTGTCATGGGAGTCCCTACTCGGAGCCGGGTCGCGATCGCCTGCCAGGGAGGGGGCAGTCATACGGCGTTCTCGGCTGGCGTACTTCAGGGGCTACTCAGCCGCCTCCCGGAAGAAGTCGACGTGGTCGCAATCAGCGGCACCTCCGGCGGGGCAATGTGTGCGGCCCTGGCGTGGGATGGCCTGGTGCGGGGTGACGCACAACTGGCAAGCCAGAAACTTCAGAAGTTCTGGGAGGCGATCGCGGCGAACGAGCCCTTGGACAAGATCATCAATCAGACGATGTTGAACCTCGGGAGCCTGCGGAACCACATGGTTCTGCCCGAGGTCAGCCCCTACCACCTGCCGACATGGGGAGAGCAACAGTTCCGCGACGTCCTGAATCAGCACTTCGATTTCGAGGAGCTGCGGAATCTGGCCCACCGGCCCGACGCTCCGGCGCTGCTCATCGGCGCGGTCGAGGTCCTCACCGGTCACTTCGAGGTGTTCACGGGCGACGAGCTACGGGTCGAGTGCCTGCTGGCCTCCGCGGCGATCCCCGAGCTCTTCCGGGCGGTCACGGTCCCTGGCCGGGGCGTGTACTGGGACGGGCTGTTCTCTCAGAACCCGCCGATCCACGATCTCACGGAATATAATATCAACGAGCTTTGGGTCATCCAGATCAACTCGAGCACATGTGCCCGGGTGCCGATGGAGACCCACGAGATCGCCGACCGCCGCAACCAGTTGGCCGGTAACCTCTCGATGGAGCAGGAGCTGAACCTCATCGAGATGATCAACCGCCTGATCGCCCAGGGCAAGCTCAACGATCCCAAGTATCACCCGATCCACATCGCGCGCACCCATCTGGATCGGGACCTGGGCTATAGTTCGAAGCTCGATCGCAAGCGGGAGTTCCTGGATGAGCTGATGGAGTATGGCAAGTCCAAGGCGCGCTGGTTCCTGAAAGAACGGGAGGGGAGGAAATACACCATGCAGGCCCTGGGTGTGTTCTCATCGGACGGGGCCCCTGTCGCAGCACGCTGATGGGCGCGGCAGCCCAGGAGTGGGAGATCCCGGGCGTCCCCTCGGGCGCGTCGCTTCGGGCCTCAGAAGTCGGTGAACCACTGGAGCTGGAACAGAGTGCCACTTTCGCCGGCGCGGTATCCGGTCAGGATGTTCTGTGCCGGCGAATGGTTGATCCGGAGGACCTCGAAGGTCAACCGCCAGTCGCGGCTGCCCTTCACGTACCAGTTCACACCGCCGCCGAATTCGTTGCCGCCACCGAACGGGCCGGTGACGAAGGAGGTGCGGGCGAAGGTTTCGAGCTTGCCGGGTGCCACGAAGTAGCCGGTCTGAAGCAGCCCGCCCTGATCGAAGATAGTGCGGTAGGGCGACCCGCCACCGGTCTCCTTGAAGCCGTCGAGCCAGCGCAAGAAATATTCGCCCGAGATGCCCAGGCCGCGGTACTTGACCGCGGCATCGATTGTCCAGATCTGCACGCCCGTCGAGATGAGCTCGACGCCCGGCCCCAGCGCGCCCGGTCGGAACAGGGGCGTACCGTTCGAGAGCCGTAAGATCGTGTCTTCGGGGTTGCCTAACCCAGCCATCCCGAAGCCCTGGTTCGCCTCATGCGAAAGGGCCAGGTTGGTGCCGATCCGCGAGCTCGGCGATTGATGATTCTCGATGTCCGACGGTCCCGGACCGAAGTTGCCCCCCGGCTCCCACCAGATGGTCCCACCGAAGGTCGCCGCCGACCCGACGCGTTCGATACCCTGACTGAACCGGTTCAGCGAGTTCGCCAGCATCGCGACGTAGTGGACATTCTTGATCGGTTCACCTTGCGCCCAGATACCCGGGCTGATGTTGGGACGGAAGAACGTCGTCGCCATGAGGCGCTCGGCGCCAAGCGTGTAACGGAACGATTCGTTCCACTCCCGCGTGCCCGGCACGAGCCAGTTGCCGACCCTCAAGTCGAAGGCATCATTGAACCGGTAGTTGATCCATCCCAGGTAAACCGTGTCGTTGAGTGCGGTCGAAGAGAAGAGAAACGCCGTGAACTGAAGCCGAGGATCGAGTCCGAAGCCCGAGAATTGGATGAAGTTACGATTGACCTCGACGGACCCGTAATTGCGGATCGGCTGCCGCGTTCCGGTGCTGTCGATCCACGAGTCCGCGCTTCGCGCGAAGCTGGTGAACCGAGCCTGGGTGAACAGGTCGACCCGCAGCTCGAACGGAACCCGCTGCGCATCGCTGGGCCGGACCAGGACGAACATGCCTCGATCTTCGTCGTAGCCGCCGACCAGGAACTTCGAGAATGCGGGTCGTGCCGGCTCGGCGGACGGCAGGGCGGCCTCTGGTAGGTCAGGAGTGTCCCGCGTCTCTCCGGAAGTGAATGGGGATCCAGGTCCCGAGCCCTGGAACGGAGGCTGATCCGTTTGGAGTTGCCGCGCAGCGTCGGGGAAAGCTTCCAGGGCGGGCGGCAAGGGAGCAGGCAAGGCCGGCGTCGGCAATCCCGGGCGCGGTTCGATCTGTTCCAGCCGCTGGTTGAGCTGATCATACCGGCTCGTCACCGCCTCGAGCTGCTTGACCAGCGAGTGGTTCTGCTCGGCCAGCTTCGCATTCTGCTGCTCGAGACGTTCCAGCCGGTGAGCGAGCTCCTCGACCGAGATCGGGGCTGCTGCCGCCGGGGATGCGTCGGGGCGGTTGCTCGCTGGGGCCGCAGCGGGTGTCTGCGCGCTGACGGAGGGGTCGCGCAGGGACAGGAGAAAGAGGCAGCCGGCCGCAATCCTCAGCCTGGAAAGCCGGGAGTCGCTCAGAGCTCGACAGCATCCATGGATAAACCAGGCCAAAGAGGGCATCCGTCTCTCTCATGGTCCGCGGAGTGGAAGGCGAGAACTCTGCGAGCCAATCGTCGCGAGGGGATTGGTCCGCAAGAACGCTCCCCGCAAGCTGATGACTGCATGTAACTCGCCTCGTGGACTGAAGAACCGGTTCCAATCCCTTTTATCGGCAGATCCGGAACATTCCCTTCAGTCGAATAGCCAGAACGGCTCAAGATCCGCTGGCTGGTAAAGCCCTGCGTGTCGGTGGCTTTTGCCGTACTTGTTGATTCGGCGCGCGACGGACTTCCGCCCGGTTTCGCGATGAGCCCCAGGCCGATCAATCCCATGAGAATGAGCTCGACGGCCAGTGCGGCCAGGATGACGCCCATGATCTTGCCGACGACCTGGAGGGCAGCCGGGCCCGCCGCGCGCACGATGTATCGGCAGGAACGGAGGCAGACGTAGTTGATCGCCATGATCGCGACGATCACACCCGCCAGGAAGAGCAGCGCCCCGAGATCATCGCGCTGCGCGAGCAGGGAAACGATGGCGACGAGGCCCGAGACCGAGGCCATGAGCGGAATCGCCAGCGGGTAGGCCGCGATGTCGAGCGAGGGCTCGGCGTTCTTCTCTTCCGGACTGCCAGCGCTGTCCTTATCCACCTGCTTGCTGCCCATCACCATGTCCAGAGAGAAGAGCAGCACGATGATCCCGCCGCCGATCTGGAAGGCAGGGATCGAGACCTTGAGCAGCCTGAGAATGGCCTCACCGAGCACCGCGAACACGATGCACACGATCAGGGCAATCAGGACCGATCGGAATGCCACTCTCTTGAGGAACTCCGGCGAAGCGTCGGCCGTGAGCGAGGCGCACACGATCGTGACTTTCAGAGGTCCGATCGCCGTGAGTAACAACATGATGACCTCTGAATGATTGAATTCCATGGTCCAGTTCCTCACTGTTGAACGAGGTTGGGACTGCTGCGTCCTCGTGGTTGTATCAAGCTGAATTCTACTCGACCACCATGGCGCTGTCACGACGCGCGCGGCCACATGCAGACCGATCTCGCCCTGGCTCATATCTTTAACCAATCTGTTTGCCGTATGATTCTTCGACTGTTATTGGCTGAACATATTTCTCATAGGACAGACGGCGTCCGGGTGTGACCGGCCGTGGGCGGCGGCGGATGAAGCTCGTCCCGTGAAATCTGCCCGGATTGGGGGCATCACCTGCGAAAAGAATCAGATCATGTGGACCGCCGAATGGTGCACCGGCGCGGGAGGCGATTCCGGTAGCCCCGAGGTCACGCCCCCGGGTCCTGCCACTATCCCCTGAATTGCCCATGGGATCGGTCACGGCGGGCGCGCCGTGACGGCCCCGGTACCGGTCCGTCCGCCCGGCACATGCGGCCCACCGGCACGTCGCTTGCATAAGTGGGGCGTCACATTTGGCTGTGAGGCCAGCGTAGGGAAGCACGGACCTCCTTCTTCAAGGAGTGTTTTCCTAACAATTATCAAGTATTGGAGTACACGATACTTAGCCCGAATGTTTTCAGAATCTTCACTTGATCGATGACCCCCCAGTGAGCTATGTTCAAATTGTCTCGGGTCGAGCGCAGCCGGCGGTGTGCCGGACGGTCGGCCACTTCAATCTGGCACGGATCGAGCCACATCGCCGCGGCATGGAACGCCCTTCGATCGTAGCCCGCAACTGCTCGGGCTTTTCCCCGCCGATTCCTTTTGGGCCTCAGCGATATGCACCAGACGCCACAGATCGCCACCCACCACACGGAGAGCATCATGGCAACAGACCTCATCGAACGCGAGGCGAGCTCGAAAACGAAGACTGAGACGCTCCGGGTCGATCATGTCAGTGAATCACGGCACAAGTTCGTGTCCGCGACACCGCATTTCGTCACGGTCGAGCACGATGGCGAGGACCTCCGGCTAGCGCTGCCGAGCCACTGCCCGGCTTGTGACTTTCAGGTGACTTCGGCCGTCGGCGACTTCCTGTTCTTGATCGGCAGCCAGCGGCCAGGACGCGACGGCGAGACTTACCGCGGGGCCGTGGTGGTCGCGCGGAAGCGGAAGGACGGCGTCTACGCGACTGATCTCTGGCACGAGACGCACCTTTCGTTCGTGATGCGCGTCGCCACTGCTTTCTGATCTGCGGGCCCCTCGAGGCCACGCGGCTGGAACCATGAAAAGCCGAGGGCGGGAGACCCTAAAGCGGCAAGCTCTCGGCGGCTGACTCCCTGATCTCCGGCCGGACCGCGGCCGCGGGTTCACGGCGCAGTGTTGGCGTCCCGTCCACGCCATTACCCATTCCTCTCTTGTTGTTCCGGGCTCGCCTCCCCACGGGCGATGCCCCGGAACAAGACATCTCCACACAGGGAGACGGTTCGAGCCGGGACGGCCATCGCGGACCGGCTGCGCGGCCGTCCTGCGCATCCAAATGATTGATCACTTAATCGGATGTGAAAGAACGAATCATGTCGACGGACATCGCGGAAGCGGCAGTGCTGAAGCTGAGCTCGCCCGACTTCAGCCTGGTCGGTAAGAAGGCGTACGTGACTGGAGGCTCGCGGGGCATCGGCCGGGCGGTCGCGCTCTCACTGGCGTCGGCGGGGGCCGACGTCGCCATCGGCTGCAACACCGGCAGCGCGGCCGTCGAGGAGGTCTGCCAGGCGGTCCGCGAGGCCGGCCGGAAGGCCGAGTACTATCCCCACGACCTGTCCCGACCCAGGGACGAGCTGGAAATGGACCCGGCATCTCCAGCGGCGCGAGCAGGGGAAGGGGTCGTTTCATTATCCCTCGATGATGCAGGGACGGGAGGGTGAGATCCACGTGACGTACACGCATCACGTTCCGGGGCAAGGATCGACGATCATGTATGCCCGGTTCAACGAGGCCTGGATTCGCCACGGTGATGTGCGACGATGACGATGCTTGCGGGCAAGGCTCATCCCCGAGGCGATGGGATGATCCGGATCCGGCGTTGGGCTGGGAGAACGATGCCGTGGAAATCCCGGCCAGTATGCAACGGATTGCCGCCAGCAAGGCGTATCCGTGGCTTGTGGTCGGACTGCTCTGGTTTTGCGGCTTCTTCAACTATGCCGATCGCCAGGCCGTGAACTCGGTCTTTCCGCTGCTCGGGAAGGAGTTTTCGCTCTCCGATTTCCAGCTTGGCATGCTGGGCTCGGCGTTCATGATCGTTTACGCGTCAACCTCGCCGCTGGCCGGCTACGTGGTCGATCGGGTCACCCGCAGGGTCTTGATTCCGATGGGCCTGGCGATCTGGAGCCTGATCTGCGCGGCGACCGGGATGTCTCAATCGTACGCGCAGCTCGTGTTTTTCCGGGCCGCCGAGGGACTGGGCGAATCGTTCTATTTTCCGGCATCGCTCTCGTTCCTGGCCGACTATCATGGGCGGGCCACGCGTTCTCGCGCCCTGGGGATCCATCAGACGAGCGTTTACCTGGGCACCGCGGAAGGCGCCGTGCTGGCCGGGCGGCTCGCCGAGCACTTCGGCTGGCGTTCGCCGTTCTTCGTCCTGGGGCTGGCGGGAGCCGCCTATGCGCTGGTCCTGGGTTTCCTCCTTGTCGAACCGGTTCGCGGTCAGTCGGAGGTAGCCAAGCCGGAGTCGATCGATCCGGCCCTGGGCGACGCTCACCGCGCGCTGGCGGCTGCCCCGCAACGTACCCGGGGCGCTCGGGGCCGTGATGCTGGGGTGCCTGGTCTATTATGGAATGAACCCGGCCGGGCTGGGTCCCGGCCTGGGCGCCGAGGGAGCACAGCCATCAAGCCTCCCGCGGCTGGCCCTAGCGGCGCCGCTGCCGGCCTGGTGGCTATGGTTTCAGCAGTCCTGGCCCGAGGCGCTCAGCTATTTGCCCGTGGCCATCCCGCTGGCTCTGGCAACGGTCGTGGGCGGCATTGATTGCACCGAGAGTGCCGCGGCGGCCGGCGACGAGTACTCGACGGGGCAGATCATCGCCGCCGAGGGCGTGGCGACGCTGGCCGGCGGCCTTTTCGGCGGGGTGATCCAGTCCACCCCGTACATCGGTCATCCCGCCTACAAGGCGATGGGGGCCCGGGCCGGCTACACCCTGGCGACCGCGCTCTTCGTGGGGGCGGCCGGGATTTGCGGCTACTTCGACTGGATCTTCTTCCTGATTCCCAAGGCCGTCATTTTCCCGATCCTCATCTTCATCGGGCTGGAGATCACCGCGCAGTCGTTCCACGCAACTTCGATACGGCACTATGCGGCCGTGGCCCTGGCCTGCGTTCCGGCCCTGGCATACCTTGCCCTGATCACGCTCAAGCAGGTGCTGCCCGAGGTGGGCAAGCCGTTTGCGGATCTCAGGCCCCAGACCCAGCACTGGATCGCCACGGTGACAATGCTCTCCGGCGGCTTCATCGTGACGTCGCTGCTCTGGGGTACCTTCCTGACCCACCTGATCGACGGCCGGGTTAAGCCGGCGGCGGCTACCCTGCTCATGGCGGGCGCCTTCGCCTGGTTCGGCATCATCCACTCGCCCCTTCCCTCGGGCCCGATCAAGGCCCCCGGTGCGGTGCTCCGTCAACTCAGCGAGGAAGGCCGAGCCACCGCCTCGGCACACCAGACTCCCTACCACTGGGCGGCGGCTTACGCCGCCATGGCCTGCACCGTACTGCTGCTGGGCAGGTTCGGCCATCGACCAGCTTATTCATGAGGTCGATGCGCCCAGGTCCGCCTGATGCGGATATGCCTCAACTGGCAAATTCGAGGCGCCAGCCATGCGGTCCGAGCTAGACGCCGCGAGGCAGACACCTTAGGCTATTCATGGTCGGAATCAGTGAATCCTCCCCGGACGCCTGACCGCTCTGCCGCGGTGGGCTTCATCCGTCCTTTTTTCCGCTTCGGTTCCAACCGCAAACCCAGATGACTGGGATCTCATGGGTGGATGAGCGTTAGGTCGACCGAAAGCCAGATTTGTGCTTAATTAGCACTCTTGGTGTTGGAGGTCTTTGGCGGTTCGCTCTCTTCGCGTATCGGGCGCTTGTCTGGTTGATGTCTCCTCGATGGGCTTGTCATGCATAACGGCATCGGTGTCAGTCCTGGGGTGGTCGTGGGCGTGGCTTACCGAGTGGAATCGGTCCTGGGTCTGAGCGAACCCAAGACCCTCGAAAATCCCGCCCAGATTCCCGCCGAGATCGCGTACTTCGATCGAGCCGTGGAAGAGGCCGAATCCGAGCTCGAGGGCCTGGTGCACAGGGTTGCCCAGGAGTTGGGACCTTCGGCAGCCGAGATTTTTCAAACCCACTTGCAGATCCTCGGCGACCCAGGTCTGCTGTCGAAAGTTCATTCGCTCATCGAGCGGCAAAGCTTGACGGCGCTGTCGGCCTTGCACCAGGTCATGAACCGTTATGTGGCCCAGTTTGCCCGGATCGAGCAGGACTATTTCCGCGAGCGGCTCAACGACCTGCGCGACGTGATCTTGCGGATCGGCTCACACCTCACGCGGAAGAAGGAGCCCGTGCCCAATGGAGCCGTCGAGTCGCACGATGGCGAAGAGCCGGTGATCCTGGTGGCGCATGAGATCCTTCCCAGCCAGGCAATGAGCCTGGGTGATCTGCCAATCGCCGGCATCGTCACGGAAGTTGGTGGCTCGACCAGCCATGCGGCGATCCTGGCGCGCAGCCGCGGGATTCCGGCCGTCTCCGGAGTGGAAGGGATCATGAACGACGTCGCCAGCGGCGACCTCATGGTCGTCGATGGGCGGGAAGGCCATGTCCTGGTTCGCCCGGACCACGAGGCGACCATGGCCTACCGTAAAGTTCAGCGTGAGTTCTTCCATCTGAAAGACAGTCTGGTCTCGAACCGGGACGAGCCGGCGCGGAGTCTGGACGGGACCCGCGTCGAGCTGCTGGCAAATATCAACAACCTGGCGGACGCCCACGCGGCAAACGCAGTCGGGGCCTCGGGTGTTGGCCTCTTCCGGACCGAGTACCTGTTCTTGACGCACCACGATGTCCCCGGCGAGGAAGAGCAATACGAGTACTACCGACAGATCGTCTTGAATTCGCCTGAGCAGACGGTGACGATTCGCACGCTCGACCTGGGGGGTGACAAGACAGTTCCCTATCTCGGTCGCAGGAGCGAGCCCAACCCGTTCATGGGCTGGCGATCGATCCGCATCTTCTTCGAGAACCCCAAGCTGCTCATCACTCAGATCCGAGCCATCCTGCGTGCCGGGCGGCACGGCAAGATCTCGATGCTCTTTCCAATGGTCACGACCCTGGAAGAGTTGCGCAAGATTAACAAGATGGTGAAGGATACGCGCGACAACCTGAGGCGGGAAGGGGTGCTCTTTGCCGAGGACGTCAAGACGGGCGTGATGGTCGAGGTTCCCGCCGCCGCCTTCTGCATCGACGCCTTGCTGCGCGAGACCGACTTCATCTCGATCGGCTCCAACGACCTGATCCAGTATCTCGTGGCCGCGGATCGAGATAATCCGAAGGTTGCACACCTTTGCGAGCCGCTGAGCCCGGCGATTTTCCGGGTCTTGCAGATGGTGCTCGACGCGTGCGCGCGAACAGGAACACCCGTGACCTTGTGCGGAGAGATGGCCGGTCAGCCGCGATCGGCCCTGGTGCTTTTCGGCATGGGACTGCGCCGGTTCAGCATGAGCCCGGCCTTCGTCCCCACAGTCAAGAACCTGCTGGCGGGAGTCACGACCGCGCAGGCGGAGCGGTTTGCCCACCACGTGCTGCAACTTTCGACCAGCGATGAGATCCGCTCCTACCTGACGGCACGGCTGCGGGAGATCTCCAGCACGTTGGAGGTTTTTGATTCGGTCTGAACCCATCCCGCCTGCTTGGCGCGGCCGGTTGTCCGGGACCAGGATGTTGCCCACAGCGATTCACCCTGCTAAGCTAATGAAGCTCGTACAAGTGCGGGACCGGCGGGACTATGCGTCTGGCTGTCAGGCGGTTGCGGCGGCCCGCCGATCTGGTTCCGCCGTCGTCGGAATAGCCGGTTCCATGAACTGGGAAGTCGATCCGGGCGACTTTCTCACGTTTGAGAATCCAGACCCTGGCGGAACCAAGTGCTTCTGAAATAAACCATGTCCCCGTAACGACTTAGAGTGCTCATTCCAGCGAACAAGGAACTGGCATTGCGTTTGCCTTAGAGACTTGGCGTTGTTTTGCTTCCATGTCGTGGAAGACTCAAGAGATCGTGCGGGCGAGCAAGCGGAGGCTAGGACCAAAGCGATGGCAAAACGTCCGAGTGTGCAAGAGATTCTCGAGGCGGCCCGCAAAGGTGGGGCGGCGAAACCCGCGGCCGGGCCAGAACCTGCCGCGGCACCAGAGCCGGTGGGGGAAGTGGAAGTGGTCGAAGAAGCCAGCGCGGTCGAACCGGTAACGGCGCCGGCGCGGCCTGCCGCTCCCGCACCCGGCATCCCGTCGCCGTCCACACTGGGCCGACCGCTGACGCTCAAGGAGAAGCTCGCGGCCGCCCGGGCGGGCGGAGCGGCCACGGCCACGCCGGCCCCAGCTTCAGCGCCGGCCGCAGCCGCAGCTTCAGCACCGGCCCCGGTGGCAACCGCAGCCGCCCTTGAGCCCGCCGCGGCAGTTCCGGAAGCCAGACCTGCCGCCGTTCCGCCACCGGCCCAACCCCTGGGCCGCCCCATGTCCCTCCAGGAGAAGCTGGCCGCGGCCCGCGGCGGAGCTTCGGCCGCACCCGCAGCCGGTCCCAGCGCGCAGCCCGCCGCCCCCAAGACCGCCGCCGCGCCGGCTGCCAAGACCGCGGGCGCCACTCGCGTGCTGCCCCCGCTGGAGAAGATCACCGACCCCCGCGATCTCGCCGAGGCGCTCCGTCAGGCCGGGGCCAAGAAGACCAAGGAGGTTGCGGCCAAGGCAGCGGACGCGGCGCCCGCCAAGCCGGCTGTCGCGGCCAAGCCGGCGCCGGCGAAGCCGCAGTCGGTTCTGCCCAAGCCCGCCAAGAATGTTGCGGCCGCCCCCGCCCCCGCGGGCCAGAGCGATCGCCGCGGCTTCATGATGGGCAGCCTTTTCATTTCCTGGGTCGCCGTCGGCTGGACCGCATTCACCGCCGGTTGCGTGGCTTTCTCCGGGATGCTCGGCCGGTTCATGTTCCCCAACGTGCTGGCCGAACCTCCCAGCACGATGAAGGTCGGTGAGCCCTCGAGCTATGACCCCAACGATGTCAACGAGCGGTTCAAGGCGGAAGGGGGCTTCTGGATCGTCCGGTCCAACCGGTATAACGGCCAGGACATCATCTACGCGCTGCAGACCGTGTGCACGCACCTGGGCTGCCCGCCGAACTGGCTGGCCAACGAACAGAAGTTCAAGTGCCCGTGTCATGGCAGCGGCTTCTACATCACCGGGATCAACTTCGAAGGGCCCGCCCCTCGTCCCCTGGAACGGTTCAAGATCAGCTTGGCCGACGACGGGCAAATCGTGGTCGATAAGAGTCAGAAATTCCAGCAAGAGCTGGGTCAATGGTCAGACCCGGACAGTTATATCGCGGTATGACCCAGTTCTCCTTACAGATATTCATACAGATATTCAAAGGAATCGAGGACCGTCGAAATGACCGGGACGCTCGATTCTTGATCAGTGTTCCCCGTTCGATCGGCTCGATTGTCGAGTGCCCTCGGGACGACGATGCTGAGTTGAGTCCGAGTGGATGGATCCGGCCGAACCCCATGATCGGCCCTGCTTCTTCACTGGCCCCGGCTTGAACCCAAGGTTACGAGACTCCCATGCCAATCCTGGACAAGATCACCGAGACCCAGCTCTGGAAGAGCGTCTTCCGCCACCCCATGCCGACAGACCGGCGCAACCGCGTGGTGGTGATGCTGACGAACTTCTTTCTGCACCTTCACCCTGTGAGCGTTCGCAAGCAAGGCATCGCGCTCAGCTACACCTGGTGCATGGGAGGAACGACGTTCTTCCTGTTCATCGTCGAGGTCGTGACCGGCGTGCTCTTGATGTTCTATTACCGGCCGACCCTGGAGCACGCCTACAACGACATTCTCCAGTTGCGGGACGTGACGACGCTGGGAATCATGCGGGAGTTGCATCGCTGGGGAGCCCACGCGATGGTCATCACGGTCTGGCTGCACATGTATCGCGTGTTCCTGACGGGCAGTTACAAGCCGCCCCGCGAGTTCAACTGGCTGATCGGCGTGATCTTGCTTGTGCTGACCCTGCTGCTGTCGTTTACCGGCTATCTGCTGCCCTGGGACCAGTTGGCGATCTGGGCCATCACCGTCGGCTCGAACATGGCCCGGGCCACGCCCGGCGTGGGGGTCGAAGGCCCCGGTGCTTCAATGCTGACGCTGAACGGCGTGAAGCTGATCACGTCGGGATCGGACGCGAAGTTTGCCCTGCTGGGAGGTCGCGCCGTGGGCGAGATGACGCTCAACCGATTCTACGTGCTGCATTGCGTGGCAATCCCGCTGGCGGTCGCGCTCTTGATCATGATTCACTTCTGGCGGGTCCGCAAGGACGGCGCCATCAGCGGCCCGATGTGATGTGACCAGGCCATAACGAAGAAGGCGCGTTCGAGCGGACCGGGTGTGCCCTGGTCTGGGCTGGCCCGGCGAAGGGGCTGTGAGCGACACGGTTCGTGAATCTACGGTTCTCCACTGGCAATCCTAGTAACTTCGGTCTGTAGGTGCTCATGCGTCAAGATCTTACCCCCGGTGTGATGGCCGGTCTGGCGTGGTACTACCTGTTAGCAGCCACGCTCAACGCGGTCGCGGCGGCTTACGTCGCCTACATGGAAATGGTTTCCGAAGGGGCCTCACGAGCGGGGCTGGCTCCGCGGACCCGTCGCCTGCCCGACTGGCTGGCGATTGCCTTCTTCGGACTCTACGGATTGGCGGTGATCGTCATCCTGGGCCGCCACGTACTTCCCGGGGCGCTCGATATCGCCTATTGCCTCTGTGCTATGGCCAACGCCCTGCTTGCCATCGCCGCCGGGGCCGACGCCGCACACTTCGCGGAGGTCCGCGAGTCCGTGACCGGTCATGCCGATGGCGCGACGGCTCCCCCACCCACCCTCGACGACCACATCCCCGCGGTGGGTCTGGGCAAGCCGATCAACCGGACCCTGTGGACCCTGATCTGGAGCATCGCCGCAGTGATCTTCCAGGCCATGGGCATTGCCTATCTGTTCGGCGGCGAGATCTATCTGCCGCAGTTTATCCGCGACGCCGTCGATTACGTGTCCGGACCGACCACGTTCTTCATCGGGGCGACGATTGGCTTCGCCGCGATGATCGCCTACCGCCGGTTCGTGGCCAACGGCCTGGTTGCCTGGTCGTTCGTCAACCTGTTTCTGCTCTATTTCGGCCTGAGCATGACCGACTACGATTTTCGGGGCATCGTCACCAAGCCCGACAACGTGCCGATCGTCGGGCTGATCGTGCTGGTCGGCTACTTCACCTGGCTGGGCCTGCGGCGGGCGGTGATCAACGACGCCCGGATGGCCCAGGGATTGCCCAACCTGGAAGAACTCGAGCCGGACAAGACCCTGACCTGGCCCGACCTCGTCTACACCGAGCTGATCTGCATGGTGGCGCTGACGATCTTCCTGGTGCTCTGGGGAATCGCCCTGCAGGCGCCTCTCGAGCAGCCGGCCAGTTCAACGGTCGCTCCCAACCCCTCGAAGGCCCCCTGGTACTTCCTCGGTCTCCAGGAGATGCTGGTTTACTTCGATCCCTGGATGGCCGGCGTGGTCCTGCCCAGCATG
Organism: Isosphaeraceae bacterium; assembly: GCA_049516015.1. Lineage (GTDB taxonomy): Bacteria > Planctomycetota > Planctomycetia > Isosphaerales > Isosphaeraceae > Aquisphaera. The sequence goes on from JBEKTN010000010.1 coordinate 20,276, forward strand.
ATCGTCGTCGGGCTGATGGCCATTCCGTACATCGATACCAACAAGAAAGGCAGCGGCTACTACACGATCTCCCAGCGCAAGTTCGCCTACATCACGTTCCAGTATGGGTTCCTCGTGCTCTGGGTGGTGCTCATCTTGCTGGGCACGTTTCTGCGCGGCCCGAACTGGAATTTCTTCGGCCCCTACGAGTATTGGGACCTGCACAAGCTGATTCCGCTGAACAACGTCAACCTGTCCGACATCGTCTGGATCCAGCTTCTGGGCACGACCAAGCCGTCCTGGATCTTGGTCCGCGAGGCCCCCGGCCTGATACTCTGCCTGCTTTACTTTGCCATTCTCCCCCAACTGATGAGGCGGTTCTTCTTCAAGAAATACGCCGAGCAGGCAGGCTTGCTGCGCTACATGACCCTGGCGGTCCTGATCCTGTTCATGGCCAGCCTGCCAATCAAGATGGTGCTGCGATGGACAATCAACCTGAAATACCTGGTGGCTATTCCCGAGTACTTCCTCAATATCTAACATAATCGTGGTGGCACGCGACCGCCCGGAGACTCTGAGCCGGCTGCCCCGTTGACCCCGCCCCGCCGGCTCAGGGGGCGATTGGACCGAGCCCACAGGACCGACGAACATGCCAGCATCCGAGGAAACTTACTACCGTCAGCCCACGCTTCATATCGTCTTTGCGATCACGTCGATCGCGATGACGCTGTCGATCATCTGGATGATCATGGCTGACCACTTACGCCCTTGGAAGCAAGTCCAGCGCGAATTCCATGTCGTTGAACGCGAGAAGCTGAAGGCCGTCGAGCAGGCGACTCTCGAGAAGAGAAAAGGCGATGTCCAGAACCAGATCAACGAGCTCGACAGGAAGATCAAGGAGGCCGAGCAGGGGGCGGCCCAGCGCGCGGCCGACCTGAACCGGCTCGACAAGGAGCTCAAGGCACTACTGGCAAAGACCGAGAAGCTCGACACCCAGCGGAAGTTCAAGAAGGCCGAGCTCGATAGCCTGCGCAGCCTGTACGACGGCATGATCGAGCGCGGTGAGGAGCGCGAGGCGCGCAATTACCTGAACACCACTGTCTCCAAGGCCGAACAGCAGCTCCTTGTCCTGTCGCGCGAGCTCGAGGAATCCCAGGCCAAGCTCAAGCTGAAAGAAGACGAGAAGGAGAAGCTGCTAGGCTATGTTGATACCCTGGTCAAGGATCGCGAGAAGCTGACCCGCGAGGCGGATCGGGTCAAGCGGCTGCTCGACCAGAAGCAGGCCCAGTACTTCGGTCTCCTGGCCTGGCTCCGCGGCCTGCCCGGGATCGACATGGCCGCCCCGCCGACCAAGATCATGCAGATCAGCCTGCCCGATCTGACGATCAACTACAACTTCAAGGACGTGCCTCGTTATGATCGCTGCACCACCTGCCACCAGGGCATCGATAAGGTGGGTTACGACAAGGACACCCGCGGCAAGCCGATGCGCGAGGTCTTTGCTGCCCACCCCTTCCTGACCTCGGGTGCGACCTCGGTCGATGTCAAGGGGAGGGTGGTGACCGCCGGGCTCTACCTCGACGGCAACGGCCCGCATCCGATCAACGCCTTCGGCTGCACCATCTGTCACGGCGGTCAGGGCTCGGGTACTGATTTCACGTTTGCTTCGCATACTCCGGCAAACCTCGAGGAAGAAGAGCACTGGAAAGAAAAGTACGGCTGGCAGCACATCCATCACTGGGACTATCCCATGCTGCCGCAGCGGTTCATCGAATCGAGCTGCGTGAAGTGCCACCATCAGATCACCGACGTCCCCCAGGCCAAGAAGCTCCAGGCCGGCTACAAGCGGATCGTGCAGTATGGCTGCACGGGGTGCCACACCATCGGCGGCGAGGGCTCCTTCGGACCCGACCTGATTGACGAGCGGACGGTCGGCCCCAATCTCAGCCATGTCGCATCCAAGGTCACGAAGGATTGGGTAGTCAAGTGGATCAAGAACCCTCACGCCTTCCGGCCCGATTCCCGGATGCCGCGGTTTTACGGTTTGACCAACAACGACACCAAGGACGACCTGCCCAAGAGCCACGCCGAGATCCAGGCGATCGCCCATTACCTGTTCGCCAGGAGTACGCCGCCAGAAGACTTCGTCGCACCCCCGGCGCAGACCGACGCCAAGCGAGGCAAGGTGCTCTTTCTCCAGAAGGGATGCCTGGCGTGTCACCAGCATCGGCCCTACGAAGCCAGCTCCGTCCAGGTGGCCGACCGCAAGTCGATCAATCCCGACTACAAGCCCGACCCGGCCGCGACCTACGATCCCAAGAACTTCCCCGACGCGGTGCGGACCTATGCTCAGGCCGACTACGGCCCGAACCTCGGCAACATCGCCGCCAAGTTCCGATCCGAGCCCGACAAGGGGCAGAAATGGCTGTCCAACTGGATCCAGAACCCCGAGAAGTACCATCCCAAGAGTTTGATGCCCAGCCTTCAGCTCACCTTCCAGGACGCCGCCGACATCGCCTCCTGGCTGATCTCGGTACCCGGCGACTGGCCGGTGCAGGTCGAGGTCCCGCCCGTCGAGGACAAGAGCGTCGCCACGGCCCTCAACGACCTGGTCAAGCTCTACGTGAGCAAGGCAGGAGGTTACAAGAACCGGGACGGCAAGACGCTTTCGGTCTCGCTGAGCGAGGTCGACCAGTTCGTCGGCAAGCTCGGCACTGATGAGAAGCTTTATTTTCTGGGAGAAAAGACGATCTCGCGGCTGGGTTGCTCTGGCTGCCACTCGATCCCCGGGTTCGAGAACGCCAAGCCGAACGGCGTCCCGCTCAATGACTGGGGCATCAAGAGCCCGACCAGGCTGGACTATGGCCACATCAGGGAGTACCTGGAGGATCAACCCCAGCAGGCCAGCGGCGACCACGACGGGACCGACCGCTTTTATCAGGAGCAGCTCGAACATGAAACCCGCATCGGCTTCCTGTTCCAGAAGCTGCACCGTCCCCGCAGCTACGACTACCTGAAGGACAAGGAGAAGTACAAGACCTGGGACGACCGGCTGCGGATGCCGCAGTTCGCCTGGGCCAACGACCCGTCCGCCGTCGAGGAGGTGATGACCTTTATCCTCGGCTTGACGGGCGAGAAGGTCGGCAGCAAGTACCTGGCCAAGGCCAACTACAACGAGGTCCAGACCGCGCTGGCGAAGGGCGGCAAGGTGCTCATTCGGTACAATTGCACGGGCTGCCATGTCCTGGAAATGCCCAAGTTCTCTCTTTCCGAGGGAACGAAAGTGGCCGACGCGTTCACGGACTTCAGGTCCAACGTGAGGTCCTCTTACACGGCACGCAACAACGATTACCTCACCGAGCTGTACCCCGCCTTGACCTATGATCCCAAAAAGAAACTCGATGCCGACAACATCGAGGCCGAGCTGGCTTTGCAGAAGGACGAAGGCAAGCCGGTCACGATCGAGGGCATGCCGATCGGCCTGTTCGAGAATGAGCTGACCGTCCAGCTCTGGAAACCGGTCACGATCCGCGGTTACACGTTCAACGTCGGCGACAACGTGACTCTCGATCAGACGAAAGTGCAGAAGACGCCCGCGCTCGGAGGCGACTTTGCCTGGCTGTATTCGACCACCGCCCAGGAGCGTACCGGCACCAGCTTCGAGTCCTTCTGGAACCGCCTGCCGCCGCCCTTGGTCCGCGAGGGGAACAAGGTGCAGACCCCTTGGTTTGCCCTTTTCCTGCGGGACCCCTACGCGATCCGGCCGGCAGCCCAGCTCCGGATGCCGCAATTCCACTATGGCAAGGCCATCGGCACCCACTCACGCGAGACGGAAGACCTGGCCGACTACTTCGCGGCCCGGGACGGCGCCGAGTTCCCCTACCAGACGATTCCCCAGCAGGAGGTGGGCTATATCGCCGAGCGCAACACGATTCATCCCGACTACCTGGGTGCCGGCTGGTCGATGATGGCCCACAAGGGCTCGCCCTGCACCCAGTGCCACGCGATCGGCCAGTACAAGCCGACCGGTGGCGAGCAGGTCGTCAACGGTCCCGACCTGAGGCAAGTGGCCACCCGGTTCCGTCCCGGCTTCCTCGAGATGTGGATCGCCAATCCCAAGCGGCTGGTGCCTTACACCGCGATGCCGCAAAACGTGGTACCCCACGGGGCGCCGCAGCTACCGGTGCCCAGTTCCTTCGAGGATAAGCCGATCGAGATGGTCCGGGCAATCCGTGACACCTTGCTGAACTACACCAATGTGGTCGAGCAGCAACTGGCCGGCGCCAAAGCCCCGGCGGCACAGCCTGCGACTGCCGCGGCCACCAAGCCCACCGGGGCTGCCGAGTGAGAAAACGAGAGGATCCTCCGCCCGTACGAGGTCCGCGCTTGACCACGCGGATTTTGGCTCGGGACGGGCATGGATTTTCTGTCTGTCAGACGCCCTCGTCGGAACGACGAGGGCTGGGGAAGGCCGGCTCCGTTTCCGGCCCTCGTACTTGCCTGATCACAAGCAACTGAGTGAAAACACCAGGAGAATTGCAATGATGACGAGCTGGATGCGCAAACCGGCGACCCTGGGCCTGAGCCTGGGAGTCACCTTGATGGCCTCTGTCTTCGGCTGTGGCGGCCAGGGCACCGATTCGAGCGACGCAGTGGTCGCGCCCTCGACCGTGAGTTCCAGTCCCGCGGCCAAGACTTCCGCGGCTGCAGCGCCGGGATCGAGCGCTCCCTCCGCCGCAACCGCGCCGGCGGCGGCCGCGCCGGTCAAGGCCGAAGGCTTCGGCACCCTCAAGGGCCAGGTCACCTTCGACGGTGATCCGCCGGCTCCCAAGGTTGTCTTCGAAAAAGGCAAGGCGGCCAAGGACCCGGACGTCTGCGCCAAGGACGCGCCTCTGCTTTCGGAGCGGCTGGTGGTCGATGGCGGCACCAAGGGCGTCAAGAACGTGCTGGTCTATCTGAACAAGCCCACGAGTGTCAGCGACGAGGCCAAGAAGGCCGCGGCCGCGGTCCACGTCCTCTTCGACCAAGACAAGTGCGTTTTCGATCCCCATGTGCTGGGCATCTTGAGCGGCTCGCCGATCACGCTCAAGTCGAGCGATCCGGTGAACCACAACATCAACGCCAAGCTCAAGCAATCTGCGTTCAACCAGTTGCTCGCCCCGCAGGGCAAGTCCGAGTTCACCCCCAGCGGTCCCGAGCGAACGCCTGCCGAGGTGACGTGCGATATCCACCCCTGGATGAAGGCCTGGTGGATGGTCTTCGATCACCCCTACTTCGCGGTCACCGACGCCAAGGGGTACTTCGAGATCAAGAATGCTCCCGCCGGCACCCAGAAGGTCGTGGTCTGGCAGGAAGCCGTGGACAAGAACAGTTTCGTCACCGCTCCCTCCGGCGAGGAGGTAGTGATCAAGGCCAATGATTCGACGGTCAAGGACTTCAAGATCGAACCGTCGCGCTTGCGTGCGGAATAAGTTTCGTCTCGCCGTGACCGGCTGGCTCAGCCTGCCCGGGGGCCACCTCTTCAGGAACGTTGGTTCCCGAGGTGGCCCGACTTTTTGCACTCGATCGAGGTGAGTCATGCGATGGATCTTCCGTTCCGGCGGGATGGGGGTCGTGGGCCTGATGCTTGTGGCCGTGGGACCGCGGTTTGCGACTGCCGCGAATCTGCCCGTCGGTTCACTGGCAGCGACCCTGGCTGCGCAGGGCGAGTACGGGACGATCAAGGGCCGTCTGGTCTGGGGCGGAAGCGACGTCCCCCCTGCCCGGGTGCTGATCGAGAAGGGGCGAGCACAAAAGGATCCGGAGATTTGCGCCCGGGAAGCGGCAATTCCCAACCGCGAGCTGGTCGTCGATCCCAAGACCAAGGGCGTGGCCGATGGATTTGCTTACCTAGTCAAGCCCAAAGGCTCCAACCCAGGGGCGGTCAAGGAGCTGCTGGCCCGGAGCCCGAAGGCGGAGATCGACCAGAAGAATTGCGAGTTCTTGCCGTATGTCCTGGCCATCCACCAGGACCAGCCGTTGGTGATCAAGTCCAGCGACCCCGTCAATCACAACGTACGTTACGCGGCTTTTACCAATTCGGCGTTCAACAAGATCCTGGCTCCGAAAGGGGAGATCGAGGTCAAGCTGGTCGCCGAGCGGCGGCCGATCGTCGTGGCGTGCGACATTCATTCCTGGATGAAGGCCTACCTCATGGTTTTTGACCACCCCTTCTTTGCAGTCACCGGACCCGACGGCGCGTTCGAGATCAAAGGCGTGCCGGCCGGCCAACAGAACCTGGTGCTCTGGCAGGAAAGGGTCGGCTACGTCGGCTTCACCGACCCAGCGAAGAAGGCTCAGGGCAGGGCGGTCACGATCCGTGCCGGCGAGGTGACGGACGTGGGAGCGGTCGCGATCGATCCGTCGCAGGTGAAGTAGCCCCGAGTCGCTTCACGATCGTGAGCGCTTGCCCGTTGGAGATGAGGCTTCGCTGTCGAGGCTCAAGCGACCTGACCGCGGTCTTGCTCGACTTGCATCGTGACGGAACCACCACGTCCGCCTTGCCGGAACCACCGCGGCGGTAATCAGCGGTTGAGATCCACTCATGTTACGTTACAGGATTGGCCGCTTGCTCCAGGTGCTGGGCATGATCATCCTCCCGTTCGGAATCGCCTCGGAACTGGTGGGGAAGGTCGGCCTGGGTCAATCGATGCTCATTGCCGCGGGTGGAACACTCTTATTCTACGTGGGTTACGTCATCCAGAACCGGTCATGAGAAGCGCCTGGGCCCACGTCTGTCAGCACTCCTCAGATAGCCAAGTTGATCCAGGAAAACTGGGGAAGCGTGGCTAGCTAGGTGCCGGCGAGCCGTTTCCTGGTCGGGACGGAAGATCGTCGGTCCAGCGGAGGGTAAAACATCGCTTGAACAGAGGGCGGAGGTGCACAATCTCTTGGCAAGTGTGACGATGGGGAAAATCTCATCGTAACCTGTAGGGGGGAAGTTATCGGTGTCGAACAGTGTTGGTACTGGATTTGCGATTGCATTGGTACTGGATTTGCCATTGTATGTGAGGGCTGGTTTGGTGTCCAATTGATCCTGATCCTGAACACGAATCATTTCCCTATCGATCATCGAATCTTCTCCCGCCCGCGAGGGAAGGATCATTCAGGGAACGGACTGCCAGCCTGCTCCGGCAACGATCGATCATGACTCCAGGAAGGGAGATCGACAGGTTGACACTCTCTCGTGGTTCATCTTGCGGTGAATTGCAGTCGTTCCCGGCAAGCGGGGCTGGATTGCCTGGATTGAGCAGGGACGGGCAGCGAGGCGGCGGTTTCCGGTCCGGCTTCGGAGCGCGTGCCCTGGCATATCCGGTTTTATCGTCAATGCTGCTGGTCTGCGGGCTGATCCTGGTGGAAGGTGTCGCACGTGGTCAGGGACCAAACCACGGTGCGTCGAAATTCTATCCCGACTCCAGCGAGAAGGCCGAAACCCTGCTCCGGAATGCGGCCAGCCTTGCCCGTGACAGCCAGTGGTCCGAGGCGATCGAGATCTACCAGCGGATCATCGACCAGTACGGGGACAAGGTCGCCAAGCTTCCCAAAGACAAGGATAGGGCCGTTGACCAGAGCTCCGACGAGTTCGTCCTGTTCGTGGATCTGAGGGCCTACTGCCATCGGTCGCTGGCGAAGCTCCCCCCCGAGGCGCGGGGGATCTACCGCAATCGCATGGACAGCCAAGCCGAGCGCTGGTTCCGGGAAGGGGCGAGCCGGCGCGACGCCGCCTTGCTCCGGCGCGTCGTCGAACTTGCTTTTTGTAGTTCCTGGGGCGATGAGGCACTCGAGCTCCTGGGCGACCTGGCGTTCCAGGATGGACGGTTTGGAGAGGCGCTGGCGATGTACCGCCCGCTGGTGCCGGACCGGTCCGATGACACGTTCAGTCTGGTTCATCCTGATCCCAGCGTCGATCTGGCACGGGTCGCCGCCAAGAAGCTCTTGTGCCGCGCCGCCGCCGGCGAGAAGCTCATGCTCGCTCAGGAGCTGGAGATTTTCAGCAAGCGGTTCCCGGGGGCTGCCGGCGCGCTCACCGGGCGGAAGGGGCCGTACGCGAAGATTCTGGAAGAATCGCTGCGTGCCGACCATCTTGCTCCTCCGGCGCAGCCCGACAGCCGCTGGCCGACCTTCGCGGGCGCCTGCTCACGCACCAGGGTCGTGGCCGAGCCGATTGACGTCGGGTCGTTACAGTGGAGAGTTGCTCTCGAGCGGATCTTGCCGAGCCGGCCCGGCTATCCCTACGGTTTTCCCCACGGCATGTCCTCCAACCCGGCGTTGCCCCTGGACCGCTTGCTCGGGTACCACCCGATCGTACTGGGAGACCAGGTCATCGTGGGTGATGGCACACGGGTGCTTGCGTACAATCTGAATGATCGGCCTGGCAACCGCGACGGGGGCGTGGCGCTGGCGATCGAACCGGCCTGGAAGCACGATCCCGAATCCGCTGCGCCCCAGGCGTACCGGACCAGCTCGGGCATTCCCCGCTACACCCTGACCGCGGTCGGCAATCGCGTCTACGCCCGCATGGGCGCCGCGACACCCTCGCTGTATTCGACCCCGAGCCGGGGCGGGTCGATCAGCTCCAGTTACATCATCGCGCTCGACTGGAGCGCGCAGGGCAAGCTGCTCTGGTTGCAAAGATCCAGCGACCTGGTCCTGCCCAACCGCCCTGCCGATCGCATCAACCGGTCGGTGAATTTCGAGGGAACGCCGGTAGGCGATAGCCGCAACGTGTTCGTGGCGGTGACCGATCGGCGCGAGCAGACAGCGACCTATGTCGCCTGCTTTGACGCGGATACTGGTGCGAACCGCTGGGTGCGCTACCTGGGGGCAGCGTCGTCCGAGGTTGACAATTTCAACGCGCTGGGGGGGATGGGCTTTGCCGGACCCGTCGCCAGCGATTACGGGCACCGGCTGCTGTCGCTCGATGGCCCCTTCCTTTACTACCAGACGAACCTCGGAGCGGTGATCGCACTCGAGGCCGAGACCGGAGTGGTGCGCTGGGTCGCGAATTATCCGCGCCAGGATTCGGGAAGGATGGGCGGCAGCGACCGCGATCTGAACCCGGCGGTGGTGCACGACGGGCTCGTCATCGTGGCTCCCAGTGACGCCGCCGCCATCTACGCGTTCGCCGCCGACAGCGGGCGGTTGGCGTGGAAGACCGATCCCATTGCCGAGGAGGTCAAGCTCACTCATCTGCTGGGCGTGGCCAGGGGGCGGCTGGTAGCCACCGGCGATCGGGTTCTGCTCTTCGATGTCAAGACCGGCAAGCTGGCCGCCACCTGGCCCGACTCGGGCAAGTCCGAAGGCTACGGCCGCGGCCTGCTGGCGGGAAATCGAATTTACTGGCCCACGCGGGACAGGATCGAGATCCTCGACCAGGGCTCCGGTCTGCGCGCCGAGCCGCCGATCAAGCTGATGGAAATCTACCGGACGACCGGGGGAAACCTGGTGGCCGGCGACGGCTACCTGATCGTGGCCCAGCCCGATGCCCTGGTCGTATTCTGCCAGAACAGCCGGCTGATCGAGCGGTATCGCGAGGAGATCGCGCACAACCCGGAGCAAGCGGCGACCCATTACCGGCTGGCTCGAGCCGCGGAGGCGGTCGGCCGCGACCAGCTTGCGCTGGAATCGTACGACCAGGCGACCCGCAGGGCGCGACCGGCCGAGACCATCGACGGCGTGCCCCTGGCCGAGGCAGCACGCGACCACGAGTTCCGACTGCTCCTGCGGGTGGCGGCGGCGGCCCGGGGCGACAAGAAATACGACGCAGCGGTCAGCGGACTGGAAACCGCCTCGCGGATCGCCCGATCCGATGGCGACCGGCTGAGGGCCCGGTTGCTTCTGGCCGATATCCAGATGCAAGCCGATCGGCCGGCCACCGCAATCGAGATTCTCGAGCAGGCTTTGACCGACGACCGCCTGCGGGGTTTGACCGTGAGCACGGAGGACGGCCACCGCGCCATCCGCGCGGACCTGCTGATCGCCGATCGCCTCTCGGACATCGTCAAGCAGCGAGGGCGATCGATCTACGGCGCGTCTGACCGCAACGCCCGTGATCTCTACAACCGTGGTCGGCGCGAGCAAGATCCGCGCCTCCTCGAGGAGGTCAGCCGGACCTTCCCGGTGGCCGAGGTCGTTCCCGAGGCGCTGCTGGAACTCGGCAAGATTCACCAGGGCGCGGGGCGGCCGGCCGCCGCCACCCGGGCGTACAAGCGGTTGCTCACCCTCGGGGCGGTTCCCGACCTTGATCGCGCCCGAGCACTCTGGAGACTCGCCCACGTGTACGAGGCGGAGAACTATCTGGTCTCGGCCCGAGACGCCTACCTCCAGATCCAGACGCGTTATCCGCGGATCAAGCTGCAGGAGCTCGGAACCGACGTCCCGCTGGGCGAGCGGGTATCGGCCGAGCTCGCCCGCGGGCCGCTGGCGCAGATTGCCCTGGACCGTCCCCGGGCAACGGTGCCGCTGCCTCTGGCGCGGCGCTGGCATCTGCAGTCGCAGACCGGCCGCAATGTCCGGGTCCTGGGTGCCGTCGGGACGCCTCCGGGCCTGCAATCGAGCCGTGCGTTCGCGGTGGAGGGAGCAGTCCTGACTCCGCTCGATCCCGCGACCGGCGAGCCGCGCTGGACAGTCGACCTGGGATCGCCCGCGGCCTGGGTGGGCTATCTCTGCGACAAGCTGGTGGCGGCCTCGGCCCAGCGGGTCGTTGGTCTCGACCCGGCCACCGGGGCGGAGCAGTGGCGGTTCGCTGCCGGCATGCCTTCCCGCTCGCGCCGCCTTCCCGATCCGTTTGCCCGCACCAATCCTCCCGCGGGCGCCCAGGAGAACGCCAAGGCGGTCTTCCACGATTTCCACCCGGTAGGCGGCCGCCTCTTCTGTCTGCGGGGTGATGAAGAGTTGATCGCGCTTGATGCCGAGAGTGGAGCCGTCGATTGGTCCTTCACCTCGAAGGACGGTGCGATCAATCCGAAACTCTGGATCGGCCCCGAGCGTGGCGTGGTGCAGGTGCAGAACCCCAACCGCCTGCTGGTGCTGGAGACCGAAAGCGGGCGGCAGTCGGCGCGGGCTCCGCTGGCCGACGGAGAAACCCTGGAGAGTGCGCCGGTGCCGATCGACGAGGAGCATGTGCTGCTGGTGCCGGACCGGCGCACGGTCAAGAATTTCGACCTCGGGCGCGGCCTGTTCACCTGGGATTACCGGGAGAGCGCCGAGATGCCGGTCAACGGCCCGCCCCGCGTACTGGTCGATGCCGAGCGCGTGCTGATGCTCCATGACGGGCGCGTGCTGATTCGCCTGGACCCCCAGAGCGGCGCGAAGCGATGGTCTGCGGTGCTGGGGATCGAAGACCTGAGCGACCGGCTCGATGCGATCGCATGCGATGACCGACGGGTCTACTGCGTGAGCCAGCAGACACTGCGGGCCCTGGCGGTGGACGACGGCTCTCCGCTCTGGGCTTGCCACCTGACCGGACCGGAAAACGCGCTCTGGTCGATTGCGCTCTCCGACCGGTGCGTGATGGCCTATCCCAGCCTCTCGAATCTCTCCGAGGGAGAGCTGGAGAGCATGCCCGTGGTGGTCCGGCGGCAAGAGACCGGCGCCCTGGTGCAGCGTTTCGTTTTTGCCGCGACCATCGCGGATGTCAACCTCAAGCTCGACTCCCGGGGCGTGCTGGTCGCCACGTATCGCGGCCTTTGGGCCCTTGCTCGACGGGGCGGCGCCGATCCCCAGCCTCCCCCTCTTCCCTGAAGGTGGCCAGCCATCTGCCGAACCTGGAACCGAGAAGACAAGTCCGCTGACCCGAGTTGCCGCGTACGCCCGCCGTCGCGGCAAGGGCTGCGGACCATCCCCTTTATGGAGGTCTCCGCGTGAGCGACACCAGCTTGAATTCTCCCGACCCGCTGGAGGGTGACGACCTGGCCGCCGTGCAGCGCCTCAAGGAGGGGTACAACCTCCTGAAGGCCGAGCTGGGCAAGGTGATCGTCGGCCAGCATGCGGTGCTCGAGGAACTGCTCATTGCCATCTTCGCCCGTGGGCACTGCCTGCTCATCGGCGTGCCTGGCCTGGCCAAGACCCTGATGATCCACACGCTGGCCGACGCGCTGAACCTCACCTATAACCGCATCCAGTTCACACCCGACCTCATGCCCTCGGACATCACCGGCACCGAGGTGATCCAGGAGGACAAGGCGACCGGACTGCGGCAATTCAAGTTCCTGCGGGGCCCGGTCTTCGCCAACATCGTGCTGGCCGACGAGGTCAACCGCACGCCGCCCAAGACGCAGGCTGCCCTGCTCGAAGCGATGCAGGAGCGGCAAGTGACCGTGGGTGGCGAGCGGCATCGGCTTCCCGACCCGTTTTTCGTGCTCGCGACCCAGAACCCGATCGAGCAGGAGGGGACCTATCCTCTGCCAGAGGCCCAGCTCGACCGGTTCATGCTCAACATCCTGGTGGACTACCCGTCCGAGGACGAGGAGCTGGACATCGTTCGGCTGACGACCTCCATTCACAAGCCGTCGGTAACCAAGGTGCTTTCGGGCAATGACATCCTGGGCCTGCAGGAGATTGTCCGCAAGGTGCCTGTGGCCGACCACGCGGCCCGCTACGCGATCCGGCTGACGCGGAGCACGCGGCGGGAAAAGGAAGACGCCCCCGGCTTCATCCGCGATTTCGTGAGCTGGGGCGCAGGCCCTCGAGCCAGCCAGTACCTGGTACTGGCAGCCAAGGCCAGGGCGGTGCTGCACGGCAATTACCACGTCTCCATCGCCGACATCCGCGCCGTCGCCGGCCCCGTGCTGCGGCACCGGATCATCACCAATTTCAACGCCGAGGCCGAGGGCTTGAAGCCCGACGACATTGTCGAGCGCCTGATCAAGACGATCCCGATCGATGACCACGAGGCCGAGCAAAGTGGAAAACTCCCCAAACTATTTAGATCCGCAAACACTGGCTAGCCTCGAGGGGCTCGATCTCCAGGCCCGGCTCGTGGTCGAGGGCTACGTCGCGGGCATGCATCCCAGCCCCTACCACGGCTTCTCCGTCGAGTTCGCCGAGCACCGCGAATATGTGCCGGGCGACGACATCCGCCACGTGGACTGGAAGGTCTGGTCCAAGACGGACAAGCTTTACCTCAAGCAGTACGAGGAGGAGACGAACCTGCTCCTCTACCTGCTTCTGGACACCAGCGAATCGATGGCGTACGCCTCGGGCCAGAACGTCTCCAAGCTCAAGTACGCTCAGTTCGTCGTCGCGGCGCTGGCCTACATGGTCATCCAGCAACAAGACTCTGTCGGCCTGGGTCTCTTCGACGACTCCGTCCGCCGCTACCTGCGTCCGGCCAGCCAGCCATCGCACCTCAAGGAGCTCTTCCACGTGCTCGACGTGACTCCCGCACGCGAGAAATCGAACGTGGGTGCGGTACTGCACGACCTGGCGGAACGGTTCAAGAAGCGGGGGGTGGTGGCCATCTTCTCCGACTTCTTCGATGATCCGGCCCGGATCATGGCCGGGCTCAAGCACTTCCGCCACCGCCGGCACGAGGTCATCGTCTTCCACGTGCTCGACCCGGCGGAGATCGAGTTCCCGTTCCGGGAAACCACGCTGTTTCGGGGCCTGGAGGGTCTGCCCGAGATCCTCACCGAGCCGCACGCGCTGCGGCGCGCTTACCAGGCCGAGCTGGGCGCCTTTCTTGACGAGCTCAAGAAGGGCTGCCGGATGATCGACATCGACTATGTTCCTCTGCGCACCGATCAGAGCCTCGAGGGCCCGCTGTCGAGCTACCTGGCCTCGCGATCGGCGCGCGCCGTGTGATTGCCCTGGAGAGCCGGATCTGGACACCAGCCTTATGTTTTTCCCGTCATCACTGCCGCTCTTGTGGGCGCTCGAGTTTGCCAATCCCGGGCTGCTTGCCGGGCTGGCGGCTGCCTCGATACCGATCGTCATCCATCTGCTCAACCGGCGCAAGTTCCGGGCGATGCCGTGGGCGGCGATGCAGTTCCTGATGGCGGCGATCCGCAAGAACCAGCGGCGGGCGCGCATCGAGCAGTGGCTGCTCCTGGCTGTGCGCACCCTGCTCATCCTGCTCATCGTCGCCGCGATGGCCAAGCCGTTCCTGGAGAGCTTCGGCAACGTGATCGCCGGCCGGCGGACCCACCGGGTCCTGGTCCTGGACAGCTCGTTGAGCATGGGCTATACCTCGGGCGACAAAAGTCGATTCGACCTGGCCAGGGATCTGGCCACCCGGCTCGTCAAGGACTCGCGGCAAGGAGACGCCGTCAGCCTGATCATGATGGGAGAGCCGCCCCGAGTGGTCATCAGCGACCCTTCGCCCAACCTGACCGAGGTCCAGAAGGAGATCGCCGAGCTCACCATGACCCATGGGTCGACCGACCTGCAAGCGACCTTCGAGGCGATCGATCGGGTGCTCGACGTCTCGACGATCCCGCAGAAAGAAGTCATCTTTCTGACCGACCTGCAAAGCACAAGCTGGCGCAGGCCGGCGGCGACGGGCAAGGACGGCCTGGACCGGGTCCTGGCCAAGCTCGAGGCCCGGCGGCCGCGCTCGGTGATCATCGATCTGGGCAAGTCGGGCAGCGAGAACCGGGCGGTGACCGACCTCACGATCGACGCCCCGGTGGTGACTGCCGGATCGACGCCCCTGGTGCGGGGGGTCATCCGCAACTTCGGGCCTTCGAAAGCCGACGGCGTGCTCGTACGGCTGATCATGGATGGCCGGGTCAGCTTCGAGCAGTCGGTCGATCTGCCGGTCGGCGAGGACGTTCCCATCATCTTCAACCAGCCCTTCACCACCCCAGGCGACCACGTCGTCGAGATCTCGATGGACAACGATCCGCTGCCCCTGGATGACCACCGCTGGCTGGTCGTGCCGGTTCGCGAGTCGTTGAACGTGCTTCTGGTGGACGGGCATTTCCGCTCCGAGCCGTTCCAGGCCGAGACCGACTATCTGGCCCAGGCCCTGGCTCCCACCGAGGGGTCGCCAGGTCAGCCGGGCATGATCCGCTCGGAGGTCGTCTCGGAATCGCAGCTCTCGCATCGCGACCTGGCAGCCTTCGACGTCGTGGCGCTGTGCAATGTGGCCCAGTTCAGCCAGGCAGAGGTCGCGGCCCTCGAGGATTACCTCAAGCAGGGGGGCGGACTGATCATCTTCGGCGGCGATCAGGTGATCGCCGACAATTACAACCGGCTGCTCTACGCGGCTGGCAAGGGGCTCTTGCCGGCCGCTCTGGGCCCGACCGTGGGCGATGCGGCCAAGAAGGAGGCCGCGTTCGCCTTCAATCCGCTGGGCTACCGGCATCCGCTCGTCGCCGAGTTCCGAGGCGAGTCCGATCCCGTCACGGCCGGGCTGACGTTGACCGCGATCTGGCAGTACCACAAGCTGATCAGGCCGGCGGATTCAAAAGCCCAGGTCGCGGTTGCCTTCGACAGCGGCGATCCGGCGATCATCGAGGCACCGCGGGCGCGCGGCAAGGTGATCCTGGTGGCCACCTCGGCCGACGCGGGCTGGACCAGTTGGCCGCTGCACAATAGCTACCCGCCGGTCATGCAGCAGATGATCCTGCAAGCCGCGGCCGGCCGCCTCGCCGAGCGGAACATCCGCGTCGGCCAGCCTTACGATCAATCATTCGCGGCGGCCGGCGCCTCCGCGGCCGCCACGGTGATCAATCCCAAGGGGCTTCCGGTGGCCGCCCGCTTGAAGGGAGCAGGGGGGATCAGCGAACTCCACTTCGTGCAGACCGAGTTGTCCGGCAGGTATCAGGTGCAGATCGGTCCCCCGCTCACCGTGGAAAGTGTCTTCGCCGCCGATCCGGACCCGGCCGAGAGCGATCTGGCCAAGCTCGACCGCAGCGCGCTGGAACAAAGGCTTCCCGGCTGGAGCTTCTCCCTCCTGACCAACAGCCCCGAGTTGAGCCAGAGCGCCGCCTCCGTGAGCCGCCGCGGCGAGCTCCACCGGCCCTTGCTTTACGGAGCACTTGTTCTCTTGCTTTTGGAAACATTCCTGGCCTGGAAGTTTGGACATCACGAACCCTCTTCATGAGGCTCATCGACGGTGCAGGATTGGATCTATCAAAAGCTGGCTGATGCCCTGAACGTGCCTCCCCCGCAGGCCGGTGAGGCGCTCTCGCCGCGCATCCGGCTCGAGCAGCCCTGGCCGCAGTGGCTGGGCCTCGCCGTGGTGCTGGGAGGTTCCGCCCTCATCATCTGGTTCTATCGCAGGGAGGGCAGGGCGTCCGCCTTTTACAAATATCTGCTTGCCGGCATCCGGATCTGCCTGCTCCTGCTTCTGGTGTTCATGCTCTCCGAGGCTGTGCTCTCGGTGGAGCGGACGGGCTTGCCGTACCTTACCATCATGATCGACGACTCGGCCAGCGAGCAGATCGCCGACCAGTACGAGCGGCCCGAAACCCGGGCGGCTCTGCAGACCCTGGCCAGCCAGGCGGCAGCCCCGGCCTTGCCCTCGAGCCCAGCCCCCGCGCCGGCAGGAGACACTCCGGCGGCCGACGTCACGCGGATCGAGATCGCCAAGGGGCTGGTTCTGAAGGACAAGGCTCGTTGGATCCAGGAACTGCAAAAGCACCACAAGGTCAGGCTTTACCTGGTCTCGAACTCCGCGCGGCTGCTTGCCGAGGTGGGCCGGCCCGCGGAGATCATGCCGGCCGCCGACAAGCTGCGCGGGGTGCAGGGGACCGGCACCCAGTCGCGCCTTGGGGACGCCACGCGGCAGGTCTTGACCGAGCTTCGCGGTGCGCCTCCCTCGGCGATCGTGCTCCTCTCCGACGGCCAGACCACCGAGGGCGAATCGCTGGCCAAGGCCGCCGAGCTGTCGGCGCGGAAGGGCGTTCCCCTGTTCACCATCGGCCTGGGTAGCGCCGAACCCGCACGCGACCTGGAGCTCACGGAGCTCTTGGTGGACGATATCGTGTTCGTGGATGACGCGGTGCGGTTCCAGGCAAAGCTGCTGGCCCGGGGCTTCCAGGGCCAGCAGGTGGTGGTCCGGCTCATGGAGCGAGATGCCTCCAGCGCCGACCCCAAGGCCGCGCGCGAGCTCGCCTCCACCGAGGTCGAAGCTCCTGCCGACGGCCAGCCCAGGCGGGTCGAGCTGGTGCACCGGCCCAAGACCACGGGCGAGCGCACGTTCATCCTGGAGATCGAGCCCAAGCCGCGCGAGCTCCAGGTCGAGAACAACCGGATCGAGCGCGTGGTCACCGTCCGCAAGGAGAAGCTCAAGGTCTTGCTGGTGGAGAGTGAGCCCCGCTACGAGTTCCGCTACCTGAAGAATTACCTCGAGCGCGAGGAGACGATCGACCTGAGCGTCGTGCTGCTCTCTTCGGATCCCGAGTACAGCGAGCAAGACCGTTCTGCCTTGCCGACATTCCCCGCCGCCAAGGACGAGCTGTTCGCATTCGATGTGGTGATCGTGGGTGACGCCGACCCGGGCTTCCTGAGCCACTCGCAGATGCAGAATCTCACCGAGTTCGTGACCGACAAGGGGGGCGGCATCCTCTTCGTGGCGGGCGAGTCGTTCAACCCTCTGGCCTATCGGGGGACACCGCTGGAGCTGCTCTTGCCGATCGAGCTGGCCGATGCCCGCAACCCGACGGCCGTGGGCAACGCCATCAATTCTTACCGCCCCGAGCTGACGGTGGAGGGGCGAACCAGTCCGATCTTCCGGTTCGGCGAGAGCGAGGCCGCCAGTGCGGCGATCTGGCAGGGGCTGCCCGAACTTTTCTGGTACTTCGAGGCGCCCCGCAAGAAGCCTGCGGCGCTTGTCCTGGCGGAGCATCCCACGGCCACTGGCAGCGAGGGAAAACTCGCGCTCGACCTGTACCAGTTCGCCGGGGCGGGCAAGGCGATGTTCCATGCTTTCGACGACACCTGGCGATGGCGGTTCCGCGCCGGCGACCGCTATTTCGGGCGATTCTGGGTCCAGGCGATCCGGTTTCTGGCCCGCTCGAAGCTCGTCGGCCAGCGCCAGGCCGAGATCCAGACCGACCGCCGCCGTTACGAGCGCGGGCAGCCGATCCGGCTCCGCGTTCGCTTCCCCAATCCCGGTCTGGCACCGGCGGTCGGGTCGGTCACCGTGCAGATCGAACGCAACGGCCTGGGTCCGCGGAAAGTGACGCTGAACCAGGTTCCCGGCACTCGCAATGTGTTCGAAGGGGCACTGCCGCAGGCGCCCGAGGGCGATTACGACATCCGCTTACTGCCCCCGCCCATACTCGACGGCCCGATCCCGACGGCGACCTTCCGAGTCGAGGCTCCGGCCAGCGAGTTCGAGCGCGTGCAGATGAATGAACCTGAATTGATCCGGGTGGCGGCGGCGACCGGGGGCAAGTTCTACACGCCGCTGACGGCCGACACGCTCTTGCAGGACTTGCCCAAACCGTCCAAGGTCCCGCTGGATACCGATCCGCCGATCCCCCTCTGGAACACTTGGCCGGTGCTGGGACTTTTCCTCACGCTGATCACGCTGGAATGGGTTCTCCGAAAACGCAAGCAGATGGTATGATCTTTGTTATAGTGAATGGTCGCCACAGATGATGAGGGAGCCGTGGTCCGGACCCGTTGATTCGAGTCCCTTATTCATCCCGGGGAGTTCTGCGGCCGAGGCCCAGCGCGGCTGGGCCGGGAGGGGTCGATGAAGGAGCGTCTGCTGGAGTCTCGAATCTCTGCCCTGCGGGGACAGGTACGCCGGCTCTTGGTATTTCATGGCCTGAGCTGGCTGATCGCCGGGGTGGTGCCGCTGGTGCTGCTGGCCGGACTGGCCGACTGGCTGTTCCACCTCGATGTCTTCGTCCGCCTGGCCCTCCTCCTCGCGCTGGGGGCGGTGGCCCTGTGGGTGGTTTTCAAGCTGGTGCTTCGTCCGCTGATCGTGCGGTTCGCCGACCTGGACATCGCGCTGCGGATCGAACAGCGCTGGCCTGGGCTCCATGACCGGCTGGCCAGCACGATTCAGTTCCTTCGCCTCAATCCCTCGGATGACCGTTATGGTTCGCCAGCCTTGCGTGAGGCGACCATCAAACAGGCGATCGAGGAAACGCGTGCGATCGATTTTCGCGAGGCCATCGACTACCGACCGATCATCCGTGCGGGCAGCCTCGCCGCGGCGGCCGTGGGTCTCGCCTTGCTCTTCGGCCTCTTCGACCCCGCGTCCACTCGACTCGCCATGAGGCGGCTCTTCGTGCCCTGGGGCGGAGATCGCTGGCCCCAGCAGACCCACCTGGCCTTGAGCGACACGGGCACGACGCTCAAGATCGCCCGGGGCGATTCGTTCACGCTCTCGGTCCAGGTGCGTCCGGGAGACCGGATCCCGGAAACGGCCCGGGTCACCTACAGCTTCATCGACGGTGAGCAGATCACCGAGCCGCTCCGCGCGACCGACGGAGGCGAGTTCCACGGCCGGATCGAGACGGTCAACCAGCCGTTCAAGTTCTCGGTGGCTGGCGGAGACGACGTGGGCTCGATCCGGGATATCGTGGTCAAGGTGGTTCCCCCTCCGGCTCTCAACCGGCTCACCATCCGGCTGGTGTCGCCCAAGTACACGGGCATTCCCGTCCAGACGCTGGCCGCGGGCCTGACCTCGTTTCGAGTGCTGGAAGGGACGCGAATCGAGCTCGATGCGCAAGCCAACAAGGGCCTGGCCGCCGCCGAACTCTATCTGGGCGACAAGCCCGCAGCCCACAGCGTCGCGTTCAACTCCGCCCGGAGCGGCTTTCAGACGAGTTTCCCGGTCAAGGAGAACGTGGCGTTCTGGTTCGCATTGCAGGATTCCGAGGGATTCCGCAACCGCGACTCGGTTCGTTACGACGTCCGCATGTTCAGGGACGAGGCGCCACGCGTCGTCATTGCCGAGCCAAGGAACGATCGCGACGTCCCCGCCGATGCCATGGTCCCCGTCCGGGTTGAGCTCGACGACGACTTCGGCCTCCACTCCGCACGGCTCTTATACAAGGTGTCGGCCGGGGATTCCGAGCCGCATGACGCCGTGGCCATCCCGCTCTGGTCGGCCCCCGGCGAGGAGCCCGGACTGGCCCAGCCCGCATTTGTGAAACATCAAGAAATCGGCTACGAGTGGAATCTGGCTCCCTTGAAGCTGGCGATCGGCTCGATCATCACCTTTCACGCCGACGCCCGCGACTTCGATTCGATCAAGGGCCCCAATGTGGGCAAGAGCCGGGAGCTGCGCCTGCGGATCGTCTCGAAAGAGGACGCGGCTCGCCAGGTCGATGACGGCCGCCGCGAGCTTCGTGAAGAGATCGCCCGAATTCTCGCCATGCAGCGGCAGGCCATCACTCCGGTGGAAGAAGCCACCCGCACGCTGTCCCGGACCGATCGTCTTCCCCGCGCCCAGCGCGACGATCTGAACAACGCGGGGCTCATCCAGCGCCAGGTCGGCAGCAGGATGAGCAACCGCGAAGAAGGGCTGGAGCAGAAACTCCGTCGCCTGCTTGACGATCTGCGCAATTTCAAGATCGCCAATCCCGAAGCACAGCAGCAAATGCAGAACATGCTCGAGCGGCTCAACATGCTCCGCGATCGCCACCTCGGCCCGGCCGAACAGGGCCTCACCCGGGCCGGGAAGAGCCTCGAGCAGATTGCCGAACCTCCGCCGGGCTCGGCCACTCCCAAGGATGCGAAGCCTGGCGAGCAGACGGCCGACGCCGGGCCCAAGCCTCAGCCTCAGCAGTCGGGTTCGCCACAGGATATTGCCAGGCGATCGCTGGCGGAGGCCAAGACCAACCAGAAGGCCATTGCGGACGAGCTTCAAAAGATGCTTGAAAGCCTTGGCGAGTTCGAGACCTATCGCGGCGTGGTCAAGGACGCTCAGACCCTGCTGAAGAAGCAAGAAGAGGCGATCAAGCAAGCCGCCGAGGCGGCCACCAAACCCGATCTCATGGGCAAGTCGGCCGAGTCGCTCGCGCCCGAACAGAAAGCTGAGCTGGGCAATCTGGCCGCCCGCCAGTCCGATCTCGCCAAGGGCTTGCAAAACCTGCTTGAGCGCATGGACGACCTCGGCAAGCGTCTCGATGAGTCCGACCCGCTGGCCGCTTCCGCCATGCGTGAGGCGGCGGGCAACAGCCGCAAGCAGGGCACCAGCGCCAAGATGGGTGAAGCCGCCGAGCAGCTTGAGAAAAACCAGATGGGTCAGGCCCGGGCCCAGCAGGATAAGGCCCGCCAGGAACTGCGGGAACTTGTCGATGCCGTTCAGAACCGCCGCGAACGCGAGCTTTCGCGCCTGGTGAAGGAGCTGAAAAAGGCCGAGTCCGAGATGCGCGACTTGCGCAAACGACAGGCCCAAAACCTCAAGGCCACCCGCGACGCCAAACAGAACTCCAATGCTCAAGAACGGCGCAACCAGCTCAAGAAGCTGGCAAAGGACCAGGCGCAGATCCAGCAGGAGCTCAAGCGGCAGTTGCAGCGGCTCGCCAAGTTGAGTGCCGATCGCGCCGGTCGAGCTGCCTCCGATGCCTCGGGCAAGATGGGCAAGGCTCAGGAGGAGCTGGACCAGGACCAGGGAGACCAGGCCGACAAGAACGAGGAAGAAGCCCTGGCCGACCTGAACGATGCCCAGGAAGAGCTTGAGAACGACCGCAAGGAGGCCGAGGAGCGACTGGCCATGGAACAGCTCGCCAGGATGGGCGATCAACTCAAGTCGCTGGCCGAGCGCCAGGCCAAGCTGGTGGGCGACACCGAGAGCTATGAGAACATGCGTCGCCAGTCCAACGGAAAGCTAACCATCGCCCAGCGCGCCGGCATCCGCGGCCTGGGCCAGGTCCAGGGGGGCCTCAAGGACGAGACCGGCGGGCTGATCGAACAGCTCGAGGGAGCTCCGGTGTTCTCGCTCACGCTCAAGAGGGCGACGGAGAGTATGCAGAAAGCCGCCGGGCGGCTCCAGGCCATGAAGACCGACGACGAGACCCAGAAGGCCGTTCGCTCTGCCTCTCACCGCTTCGATCAGCTCATTGACTCGCTCAAGGCCGACGACGCCAAGCAAGCAGGACAGGGCGGCGGCGGTGGTGGCGGCGGCGGTGGTGGTGGTGCCGGAGGCGGCGACGGAATTCCGGCGACCGCCCAGCTCAAGATGCTCAAGACGCTTCAGCAGGAGATCAACGAGCGAACCGAATCGTTCGACGAGCTCCGCCGCAGAAATCAGCAACTGACACCCGAGCAGACCAGTGACGCCGAGCGGCTGGCCAACGACCAGGGGGCCCTGGCCGACCTGGTTCGCGATCTGACCAAACCGAAACGGGACGATGGGGAGGAATGATCATGATTGTCTATCGCTCGCTTTTCTCGGCCCTCGCTCTGGCTGTTGGGCTTGTCTGGTGCGCAAGCACGGTGGCCCAGGACACGGGCAAGACCCAGGATGAGGCCCTCGATTCGCTGCTCGAGAAGCTGGGAAAACCCGGTCAGGGCCAGCAGCCGGCCAAGGAGTCGCTGCGATCCAAGCAGGATGCCACCCCAGACCGCAAGCCGGCAGAACCGGCCGCCAAGGCAAAGCCGGGCACCGACGCCAAGCCCACTGAGCCCAAGCCGAAGCCAGCAGGTGGACAGTCCGCGAAGCCCGCGGACCGCGCGAAAACCGGTTCCGGTGACGTGTCGTCTCAGGACAAGGACCTCGACGCACTGTTAGAGAAGCTGGGCGAGACCAAGGATGAGCCAGCCCCAGAGGAGCGGTCCCGGTCACGTCCCCAACCGGACGAGCCGTCTGGCCCCTCCAAGCCCGCTCCGGGCGGAGGGGGCGCCAGCGGAGAGAAAACCAAGCAGCAGGATCAAGGACTGCAGGGCAAGGACAAGGAGATCGACGACAAGCTCGAGGAGTTCGCCGGCAAGAAGCGCAAGAAGAAGGGCGGCGACCAGGAGGAAGGAAGCGGCCCGCTTGGCCAGATCATCAAGGAGATGCGGGACGTCGAGCAGCGGCTGGGCAAGCCGGAGACCGGTGCAGATACCCAATCCAAGCAGAAGCGAATCGTCAAGCAGATCGACACCCTCATCCAGCAAATGAAGCAGTCCGGCTCGTCGAGCTCGATGGCCATGCGGAGGGTGCGGCAACAGGGTCGGAAGCCGGGCGACCAGCCCGGTCAGACTCCGGGCGCCAATGCCGCCGGGGCGCCGCCGACGAAGCCGGCCAAACCCTCGGACCGGCACGCCCTGGCGGGTGGCAAGAATATCTGGGGCCACCTTCCCGAAGAGCTACGGCAAGAGATGGAAAACGTCTTCAAGGAGGAAGCGCTGCCCAAGCAGGCGGAGTTGATCCGTCGCTATTACTTGTCGGTTGCCAAGCAGAAGCTGGTCCGGGGAGATTGAACCATGAGACCGCGATGCAGGTATTCCGGATTCCGTCCCATGCTCGTGGCGGCACTGGCTGTCCTGGCTCTGCTTGCGGGCGGACGCCTGCTGGCCCAGGCCGACAGCAAGGACAAGGACAAGGGCAACGAAAGCTCGAAAGCCGTGGGGGTCTTCGGCGAGTCGCGACGCGGGGATGTTCCCGAAGGCACGATGGAGATGCTCACGCCGGACACCGACAGGGCCATCCAGAGCGGCCTGGCGTGGCTGGCCCATTCTCAGAATGCCGACGGCTCATTCGGCACTGGCACCTACCGCGGCAACATCGCTGTGACCAGCCTGGCGGGTCTCGCGTTCATGTCCGGCGGCTCGAGCCCCGGCCGTGGCCCGCACGGTTCCCAGATCGACAAGGCGCTCGCTTTCGTGATGGAAAACACGTCCCCGTCAGGCTTCATCGCGGTGGCGTCGTCCTCGACCCATGGGCCGATGTACTCGCACGGCTTTGGCACTCTCTTCCTGGCCGAAGCCTACGGCATGACCCACCGTCCGGAGATCCGCGAAAAGCTGCAGAAGGCCGTCAGGCTGATCATCGATACCCAGAACAATGAAGGCGGCTGGCGCTATCAACCCGTACGCAGGGACGCAGACCTCTCGGTCACGATCTGCCAGATCAACGCCCTCCGTGCTGCGCGGAATGCGGGACTCTACGTGCCCAAGGAGACGGTTGACGCCTGCATTCGCTACGTCAAGCAGTCGCAGAACCCCGATGGCGGCTTCCGATACATGCTCCAGGGGGGGGCCAGCGCGTTTCCGCGTTCGGCCGCGGGCGTGGTGGCACTTCAAAGTGCCGGCGAGTACGACAACAAGGAGATCCGCGAGGGCATCTCCTATCTGCGCCAGTACATGAGGGAAATCAAGCTGGGCAGCCGCTACAGCCACTACTATTACGGCCATTATTACGCGGCCCAGGCGATGTGGATCAGGGGAGGGGAGGACTGGAACGAATGGTTCCCGGCAATCCGCACCGAGTTGGTTCATCGCCAGTCCCCCGCGGGCTACTGGACCGACAGCATCTGCAATGAGTACGGCACGGCGATGGCGCTCATCATCTTGCAGATACCCAACAATTATCTGCCCATCTTCCAGCGCTGAAGTCCAGGAGGTTGAAGCCGCCATGTCCTTTGCTCGTCCCGATCGTCTGTTGCGACCGCGATCGCTGGCCGGCCTGATGACGATCCTGATTTGCTTTTGCCCGGCGTTGTCGAGAACGGTTGCCGGAGAGACCTCCTCCGCTGGCACCGAACCGGTCTTCACCGGCCTGCGCGTCGATGGAAAAGCGGTCTCCGGGCGGATCACGGCGATCTCCGCCGACCGGATCACGCTCGTCACGGACGAAAGCACCAAAGAAAAAGAAGAGGTGCCACTTCGCTCCCTGGTCAAGCTGACTCGCGACCCCCGCGTGCCCACCCAGGCGCCCGAGGGCTCTCACGTTCTGCTGCCCGAGGGCGACCGGCTGATGCGGGTCGTTGTGGTCGCCACGACCGACACCGGGATCGAGGTGCAATCTCAGTCGGCGCTGGGCAAGCTTACAATCCCGCTGGAGTGCGTCCTCGGGCTGATCCTGACCCCCCCGACCGAATCCGACGCGTTCGACCAACTCTGGAACCGAGTTGCCGGCGAGTCCAGGTCCACCGAGGTCGTCTGGATGGCCAACGGGGACCGCTTGACGGGTGGATTTCTTGGTCTCGATGATCGAGCGGTCAAGCTCCAGATCGACGGCAAGCCGGTGGAAATCGATCGGACCGGAGTCGTTGCCGTCGGCTTTGATCCCGCTGTGGTCAGCTATCCCCGCCACGATTCTTCCTACCTGGATCTGACGCTCACCGACGGCTCGCGCTGCGGGGTCACCGACGCCAGGCTCGAGAGCGGACAGGTGGTCGCGACCACGCGGTTCGGCCAGCCAGTTCGAGTTCCGATTGGCGACCTGATCCGGCTTGATCCGCGCAGTGATGCTGTGGTGTATCTGTCCGACCGGAAGGTCGATGCCCAGGATAATTCCGGCTACCTCGGGGCACCCCGGCCCATGCGCGTTGACCGGACCGTCGATGGCCATGGCTTTCAGCTCGGTGGCCACAGCTATGACCGGGGGCTGGGAACGCAGAGCCAGACGCTGCTTGCTTACAGGCTGAAGCCCGGCGACCGGCGATTCCAGGCGCTGGTCGGGCTCGATGATCGCGCCGGACCTCTGGGCAGCGTGGTCTTTCGAGTACTGACCGATCGCAAACCTCGCGTCACGACGCCCGCGATGAGCTCGAGAGATGCTCCGCAGGCGATCGACATCGACATCTCCGAAGCCAAGCTGCTCATCCTGATCACCGAGTTTGGTGAACGGGGGGACGTTCGGGATCTGGCCGACTGGGTCGAGGCCAGGATCATTCGCTAGCATCGCGCCTGGCTCGGGGGGATCGGTCGGTGTCGCCCGACTCCGAGGCATGGCGCGGCGGAGTCAGCGTTCGAGGCAAGAGCTGCGGGGGCCGTTGCGGTCCCGAGGTAAGGCGATGGAGAACTTGGATCTCAAGCCGTTCCTGGGTCATCTCTCGTCGTCGGTCGGGCATCTCGTCATCAACGCGTTCAGCACGATCGTGAGTCAGGGTGAGATCCTGCGCACTCTGAACGAGTCGGCCGTGCAGCATCCCCGAGAAGTGGCGGAACGGATCGAGACGCTCATCCGCACGGCGCTCGAGGCCTCGCTCGTCACCCGGCGTCTGATCGAGCTCAGCCACGACTGGACGGCGGTCGATGTCGATCAGCCCGGAAGCCCTGTCGAGGAGATCCGCCTTGATCAACTACTCGCCGATTTCGTGAACGCCGAGAAGGCCGAGCTGGGGCCATCGGCGAGCTGGATCCTGAACCTGGCCCCGATCCCGCCGATCCGTGGTCAGGTGGAACCGCTCCTGACCATGTTCAGACAGTTCGTTCGCAACGCGGTGGAGTCTTTCCCCAGGGGAGGGGGAACGATCACCATCTCCTCACTGACGGCCCCACGCAACTGGCTGGTCGTGGAAATCCGCGATGACGGCTGTGGAATGAGTGCCGCGGTGATGGAACACGCACTCGAGCCGTTCTACTCCACCAAACCCGATCATCTGGGCATCGGCCTGGCCATCGCCCGGGGCATCTGGCGCCGGCATCGCGGCACGATGTCCGTCGAGAGCCAGCCCGGCGAAGGCACGACCGTGCGGCTCTCCGCCGCTGCCTCCGCCATTGCCTGAAGGCATTCGCCAGTTGACCGGGAGAACTGGCCCGGTGGCTGAATCGGAGAACCGATTGTCGCTGGATGTGCGGCACTGGGGAGATGAAAAGTTGGAGTTGCCCTTGGTTTCCATTCGTCCTGGAATTGTTGCGCGAAGCGGCGGCGAAATCCCCGTCCCCCCTTACGTACGAACGGGGGATACAATCCCTTTCCCCCCTTGCGAACAGCGATTTTTCCGGCCATGTTTTCTTGCCTTTCAGATGGCTTGTATTTACCAACTCAGTTTCGCGAACGGCATCGCGACCGACAGGGTGTCAAATCAAATATGGC